>NZ_JBPCUJ010000094.1:0-15495 GCF_051011215.1 Lutimonas sp. | reverse complement strand
GGATCAACTGGAAACTTTTTCATCAGTTTTTTGACTGATTTAGGAATCGATTTCTCCCTTTTATCAGGGTTTTGATTTATCGTACCAGTCGCTACACCTTGCCAAATTAAATCTTTTGAAGATTCATCCAAAAAATCCAAAACAAGGGTTCCTTCCAAATAATCACTGTCGGAATACGTTGTAGATGCAGATCCGTATCCCCATCCGCCAGCTGCGCGTCTACCTCTGCCATATCCTGCACCTCCATAGAAATCGGTATAAGCTGTGGTACTTGTCTTTTTATCAACTACGATATACAGTGACACCCCCATATCAGCCCCTGACTCTACTAAGGTGAATTGCCTTGCTGTCATTTCAGCTAAAATAGCTTCCCTCAGTCTTTTTTTATCAAATTCATTCATCACCTTTTCACTGTCTTTCTGCCAGCCAACAAATTGATAGGTTTTATACTTTGAGAAATCTGTTGATTTGTCATAATCTCCTGTTACTTTTTGAGCTGTCAAATTAGTTGAAAGAAGAAGCATTATCACGGTAATAACTGCCACTGAATTTTTCATGTTTCTTTGGTTTAAAATTAGTATTAAATCTATTAAACTGATCATCTCTTATCTTACAGTCCGAGATTCACGATTATCATTTTAGTTTGTTTTACTATATGTCTTTTTTGCTTCAAAGCCGAGTTTGGAATTAATATCCATAAAATCTTTTAGCTTAATATCCAAAACCTTCACATTCTCTTTAGCCACGATAAAAACTTGACCAATATTAACTATCGGGGCGAACGGAATATACACTGCATACCTACCGTCAGGAAGTGTGTCAGTATGAATTCCTATTTGAATATTATTGTTGCCATTCAAATCAACCTCCACAGCTGTATAATCACCATGCTCTATTCCTGAAACCTGATGAATCACATTCTTCATAGTTTTGAAAAAAGGAATATGCTCAAGAACTTTTCGTTCCAGCCAATTTCTAAAAATACTACCGAAATAAGTTTTTAGAATAAACCCACAAACGAAAAATATAAGAGCTGCCAAGGTGAGCAAAATTAGGCTCGCAATGATTGTTCTAAATACCGGCCCTCCTATCAACATATTACTCGTAAAAGGCAGCGTCAGGTCAATAAGCTTTTGCACCGTATCTTTTAGAATTATTACAACCACAGCAATTGGAACAATTACGACAATACCGGTAATTATTCGTTCTTTGATTAAAAAAAGAAGTTTCTCGGTTTTCAAATCGATTTGTTTAGGATTGGTTTCTATTTATAAAGATAAGAATATTGACTCAAATTGAACTTGATGCTAATTTTCTCCACAAATTCCTTCTGTCAACACCCTTATCTGTGACCATTTTCTTTTTTAAATTTGGTCAAATTGGCTTTCATCATAATTATCTAAACTATCCTCCCAAGAATACTTGTTAAACTTGACACTATAATTTGAGAACTCCTGATCTAAATACTTTTTCAGTATTTTTCTTATCCCTTTAAAGCCCTCAAAATCTTTCAAAAACCACAAAAATAGCCTACTTACATGAAGCGATTTATTTTGGTTGTCAACATTAGTCTCATGTTCCAGAAAAGCAAAAGAAGCATGTTCCAATTGCTCTTCTAAATGATGTACAGAATAAAAAGCGATCGGTGGACAACTTACCGCTCCACAATTTAGGGCGAAATGAATTCTAAAATCGACATGGCTTACGGCCCATTTTTTAACCTGAGAATTGATAAAAGGATTGGGGAAATAGCCTAATGAGTACTTATAGCGATACCTTCTTAAAATCCCGTGTTCAATGTCATCAAGACTTAGGATATGTCCGGCTATGCATAGTTGCTTTTTAGTATAAATCTCCGGTTGAACTAATCCTTTATACTTCCTCAAAATTTGAAATCCCGCATTGTAAATGTTGATCCAAAAAGCATTTTTTCTCTGATCATCAAAAAGTTCAACTTCCACATCCTGAATTTTATAAGCAGCCAATTCCTGAAGAATTGAATCATAGTTCTCCTCTTTTTTAACGGCTAATAAAAGCTCTTCTGATAATGTGTTCAGTTTAGTCATCTTCAGCTACAAAATCCGGCCATCTTTTCATATAACCAATAAACATATCACTCAAACCTTCTTTTCGCAGGTGCTCTCTGGGAACGGGCGTATCAAAGGGTATAAAACTGGGGTCCTCCATCACCCTGACTGGAAAATCGTGATGTAATATGGCAGAACGACCAATGGTTACAAAATCAACACCTGTATCTAAAATTTGTTGCACTTCTTTGCCGGTTCTAATTTTGCCCGCAACGGTTAGCTTTACTTTCTTTAAATCCAGACTTGTAAAATGTTCAAGCAGACTGATGTTTCGAAATTGTTCTTCTTCAGGCAATTTAAAAGAATCCCATAAAGAGATGTCAAGAAAATCAATACTACCCATCTCTGCTAATTGTTTGCACAGGGTCTTGACCTCAGCTAATTCCATTCCAAATTTCTCAGGAGATAATCGAACGCCTACCAAAAAATCATTTCCGCATTGAGCTCTGATACCTTCAATTATTTCAAACAAAAGTCTGGATCGATTCTCTAAAGACCCTCCATATGAATCAGTTCTTTTATTAATTTCCTTGCTAATGAACTGGGTTAAAATATAACCATGAGCACCATGGACTTCTACTCCATCATAACCACTTTTTTGGGACCTTAAAGCCGCATCAATAAAATCATCTCGAAGTTCCTCTACTTCCTGTATCGTAAGAGCACGTGCTCCCGTTTTTACATTGTCTGAAGGACAAACCGGTTGTTGCCCAATTACATCTAGAGGTGATCGCATACCGGCATGATGCAACTGAATAACAGCCAAACTACCATAACTTTTGATGGCAGTGCTCAACCTTTGATGACCTTTAATATGCATGTCATCAAAAATTCCCAATTGACCTGAAAAGCCTTTTCCAACAGCCTGAACATGTGAGGCACAGGTCATCACTAAACCAAATTGACCTTCTGCTCTCATCGTTAACCAATGGAACTCTTCATCAGAAAGCTGGCCGTTTTCATGACTTTGTTGATTCGTTAAAGGCGCGAGCATGAACCTGTTTTTCATGCTACTTCCATTTGAAAAATAAAGTGGCTCACCAGGGATGGTTTTTATACTCATGAATATTTTTTAAAAATTGAATCAATCTCCTGCGCTAAATTAAAATCATTGTTGCTAAGGCCATCAACATCATGCGTGCTTAGCTGAATATTCACCTTATTATAAACATTGGACCAATCCGGATGATGGTTCATTCTTTCTGCCATCAAAGCGACGGCCGACATAAAAGAAAAGGCTTCCACAAAATTCTCACATTGAAAATTTCGAGAGATGGATGTGCCATTCAAACTCCAGGAGGCATCAATATTTTTCATCTTGATTTCGATTTCCTGTTCATTCAACTTGATCATCATTTCATTAGGATTTAGCCGAGATGCTATCTCATCGTTCAGATAACTAAGATACGAAAAACTGAATCGGTAAAATCGAATGATTCATCCGCCTCCGGCATATAATAACTCATCTTTAAGTAATCGAATCTGTAAGGGTAGATCTTTCCTTTCTATCATTAAACCTGGCGTTTTCTTTTGTGAGGATCTCAATAGGCGAATATACCACCGGTGCTGGTACATTTCCATTGACTAAATAATCTGACATCAAATGAATAGATTCATAACCTTGCTCAAAAGGTTTTTGGGAAACTACAAAAGACACTGTTCCGTCTTCGAGGCATCTTAGATTCTGCTCTGTATTGTCAAAACCAACCAGTTCCATTTTTTCTAATAAATCAGGCTCTATTACATCAACTATTGCTGCAATTCGGCTTGATGGAACAAACAGGCCTTTTATCGACTTGTTTTGTTGTAAAAAGGAATTTATTATATCTCTCGTTTTATCAACTTGATCAAAGTGATCAATGCTCAAAGTGACTGTTTTGAACTTAATTTCGTTTTGTGAAAAGTAATCATTAAACCCCTCTATACGCCTAGAAATTGCGTGATAATTGGTAATATTCGAAGTTGTGTTCACAATTAAAACAGAAGTTTGCCAACCTAAATTTAGATGCATTAATTTCCCGGCTACATAGCCGCCCATATAAGAATCTTGACCAATAAATGAAATATTATCAAAGCCTTCTAAGTCTATATTTAAAAACAAATATGGAATTTGCTGTTTATCCAAACGATCTATTATTTGTTGCGTTTCTTTGACAAAAGTCGGAACCAAAACAACAGCTGATGGTTCTGATTCCATCAGGATTTCAAATTCTTTTAGATAGGAAACTGCATCTGTCTGATCAAAGAAATAATTATCTACTGTAACACCATAATTATTCACTTCACTACTTGCTTTGAGAATACCGGAATAAGGTGATTTCCAGAAAGAATTTTTATCGTTATAAGAAGGCATTAATGTCGACAATTTAAATCGATGCTTTAATGCAAGTGCCCTCGCAACGGGATTCACCTTAAAACTATACTTTTTAAGAATCTTTTTAACCTTCGCTTCTGTCTTTTTAGAAACTCCACCCCTATCATGAAGCACACGATCTACAGTTCCTTCTGAAACATTAGCTTCCTGAGCGATACTTTTTATAGTTACCATATAACGGACATAATTATGGACTTTTCTCAGCCTTGAAAAAGTGGATCCACTTTTAAAAACAATTGAAAATACCACCCTGATTTTCTTAAAACATAAATATAAATTAATTTTTCGTGTTCGCACACGAAAAATTCACTAAATTTACCTTTCACTTAGTTATAGAGTCAAGTTTCGTGTGCGAACACAAATATTCTATACCATACAAAAACCACCTATTAAACCATGAGTAAAGTGATCGTTTTGACCGGAGCAGGTGGGGTACTTTGCAGTACCCTTGCATCGGCATTATCCAAGGAAGGGCATAAAATTGCTGTTCTTGACCTGAGAGCAGATGCTGCGAATAAAGTAGCTGATCAAATAAATTCAGAAGGTGGTATTGCTGTCGGCATATCTGCAGATGTATTGGACAAAGAATCTTTGATTGAAGCCAGAAACAACGTGAATCAGAAACTCGGTTCATGTGATATACTCATCAATGGAGCTGGAGGAAACCATCCTCTTGGCACAACTTCTAACACGCATTTATCGGAAGAGGACCTCATCAACAAAGAAGATGGATTTAAAACCTTCTTCGATTTAGATCCTTCCGGCATTAAATTCGTATTCGATTTAAATTTTATTGGTACCTTATTGCCAACCCAGGTTTTTGCTAAAGATATGGTAGGCAAAAAGGGATGCAGCGTACTGAACATTTCTTCGATGAATGCCTTCACACCCTTGACTAAGATCCCTGCGTACAGCGGAGCAAAGGCTGCTGTATCGAATTTCACGCAATGGCTGGCTGTTCATTTTGCAAAGGTGGGAATTCGCGTGAATGCATTAGCTCCCGGCTTCTTTTTAACTGATCAAAACAGGACGCTCTTAACCACTGAGGATGGTGAGTTAACGCCTCGAGGTAATACAATTATTGAACAAACACCTATGGGTAAATTCGGAGAACCTGAAGACCTTATTGGTACAACAATATGGTTATGTGGTGAAGGAGCATCCTTTGTCACAGGAGTTGTTATCCCAATTGATGGGGGTTTCAGCGCTTACAGTGGCGTTTAAAATAGAAAAGAATGAGTATAAGTCTAGAAAATACATGGAGATGGTATGGTCCGAATGACCCCGTTTCTCTTTCAGATATCAAACAAGCCGGTGCAACCGGAATCGTTTCTGCCTTGCATCACATTCCTAATGGTGAAGTTTGGCCTGTTGACGAAATAAAAAAGCGCAAAGAAACGATAGAAAGCGCAGGCTTAACATGGTCAGTGGTTGAAAGCGTTCCGATTCATGAAGACATTAAGACACAAGCTGCTGATTTCAAGAGCTATATCAATAATTACAAACAAACCCTTTCGAATTTGGGCCTTTGCGGGATTGACACGGTCTGTTATAATTTTATGCCCGTTCTTGATTGGACCCGTACAAGTTTGAATTATGAAGTAGCAGATGGCTCCCGAGCGCTGCGTTTTGACGCGACAGCCTTTACGCTATTTGAAGTGTTTCTGCTACAAAGACCTGGTGCTGCTGAAAGCTATTCTAAGGAGCAACTTGAGAGCGCCACATCTATGTATGAGGGCATGAGCGAAGATGACAAGAAATTGTTGATCAAAAATATCATTGCCGGACTACCCGGAGCAGAAGAAGGTTATTCGTTGGAAGAATTTAATGCCATCCTTGCTACCTATAACAACATCGGGTCCAAAGAATTAAAAGAAAACCTATTCTACTTCTTAAAGCAAATTATTCCAGTAGCTGAGAAAGCAGGTGTCTTAATGTGTATCCATCCTGACGATCCTCCTTTCCCTATCTTAGGGCTACCCAGAGTAGTGAGTACTGAAAAAGATATTGAAGAATTATACAAAGCCGTCGACAGCCCTAATAATGGCTTAACATTCTGTACAGGCTCATTTGGAGTCAGAGCTGATAATGACTTGCCTGGCATGGTTGAAAGATTAGGGCATAGAATTCATTTTATCCATTTGAGAAGTACCCAAAGAGATGATTATGGCAACTTTTATGAAGCCAACCACTTAGAAGGTAACGTCGATATGTTTGGCGTGATGAAAGCCTTGATCACAGAACAAAGAAAACGACAAGCTTCAGGAAGAACAGACTTAAGAATGCCGATGAGACCTGATCACGGACATCAAATGTTAGACGACCTGCATAAAAAAACAAACCCCGGTTATTCAGGAATTGGAAGACTCAGGGGCTTAGCAGAATTAAGAGGATTGGAATTCGGAATCGCCAGAAGTTTAAAATAATGAGCCAAATAAATTCAAATAAATTCATTACCGATAATTTTCTACTCTATTCAAAGGAGGCCGAAACTTTGTATCATCAGTATGCAAAAGACATGCCTATCATTGATTATCACAATCATTTATCGGCAAAGCAGATAGCTGAAAACAAACCCCTTCAAAATATTTCTGAAGTATGGCTTCATGAGGACCATTATAAATGGCGCGGAATGCGAGCTAATGGAATTGATGAAAAGTATATTACCGGGAGTAGTTCTAATAAAGAAAAGTTTTTCAAGTGGGCACAGACAGTTCCTCATACCATTAGAAACCCTTTGTTTCACTGGACTCAGCTGGAATTGAAAAGGTATTTTGAAATTGATAGTATTCTTCAACCCGCAACCGCTGAGGAAATTTATGCTAAAGCGAACGAGGTATTGGCCTCTAAAACACCTGCTGACCTCTTGCAGGCCATGAAAGTCGAAGTTGTGTGTACCACCGATGATCCGACAGATAGTCTGGAATACCATCAACAGATAGCAAATCTGGAAATTTTCACGAAAGTCTACCCTACTTTTCGACCAGACAAACTGCTTCTTATTCAAGAGAACTGGTACTTGGAATATTTAGAAAAAATGGAGCAGCAAGTTACCTTTACGATTAAAAATCTAGATGATTTTCTAACTGCTATCCAATCCAGAGTTGATTTCTTCCATCAAAATGGTTGCCGGGTATCTGATTATGGTTTAGAGCAGATATTCGCCTTTGACTTTAACAAAAAAGATGTAGAAGTTATCTTCGAAAAACGCTTGAAAAAAAATAGCCTAACCATGGATGAAGCGAATAGCTTTGCTTCATTTATCCTTTATGAGCTTTGTAAAATGTACTTTGGTAAAGGATGGGCACAACAGTTTCATCTCGGTGCCCTGAGAAATAACAATGCCCGTTTACAGGAGCAAATTGGTGCTGATGCAGGTTGTGATTCAATTGGTGATAAGGAACATGCCGTCTCTATGTCGATTTTATTTAACAGACTCGATAGAGAGAATTGTTTGAGTAAAACCATCATTTATAATGTTAATCCATCGCAAAATGAGGTCTTTGCCAGTATGGCTGGCAATTTCAATGGAGGTGGTATTCCTGGCAAAATGCAATGGGGATCAGCCTGGTGGTTTTTAGACCAGAAAGATGGTATGGAAAAACAGCTAAATACCTTATCAAATGTCGGCCTGTTAAGCCGATTTATAGGAATGCTGACCGATAGTCGTAGCTTTTTATCTTTTCCAAGACATGAGTATTTTAGAAGAATATTATGTAACATGCTAGCAGAGGATGTCAAAAAAGGACTTATTCCAGATGACCTGAATTTTATAGGCAAAATGGTTCAGGATATTTGCTATCACAATGCTGTAAAATATTTTGATTTTAAATGAGTATGAAATATAATATAGTTGTCTTATTTGTCATATTTTCTCTGATGAGCTGCGAAGAAAAATCCAGCAATAAGGTTTTATATTTAGCTCATAATCTTCCTCAGAACCATCCTGTTCATATGGGTATCCTGGAATTTAAAAAAGAAGTAGAAAGCAATTCAGAAGGCGCTTTGAAAGTGAAGATTTTTCCGGATGGTCAATTAGGGTCAGAAAGAGAAGTATTGGAGTTACTTCAGATTGGAAGTGTGGCTGCCACTAAAGTGAGTGCTGCTACCCTATCTAATTTCGTACCTGAATATAATGTTCTCGGAATACCATACTTGTTTAGAAACAAAGATCATTTATTCAATGTTTTGGAAGGTCCTGTTGGTACTTCTATCTTAGAAAAAGGAAGTAAATTCTGGCTTCGGGGCTTGTGTTATTACGATGCAGGAAGCAGAAGCTTCTACACAAGTAAAAAAGCCATTAGGTCGCCGGAAGATCTGAAGGATTTAAAAATAAGGGTAATGAACAATCAAATGGCAATTAATATGGTAAATTCAATGGGAGCTTCAGCGACACCTTTGGCCTTGGGTGAGTTGTACACAGCACTTCAACAAGGAGTGGTAGATGGTGCCGAAAACAACCCTCCTTCTTTTGTGTCTTCAAATCACCATGAAATAAGCAAATACTATACCCTCGATCAACATTCTTATGTTCCTGATGTACTTATTATTGGCACTAAATACTGGTCAAAACTATCTGAAGAAGAAAAAGAATGGGTTCAATCCGCGGCTCAGCAATCTTCACAGGCCCAAAAAATATTTTGGAAAGAATCTGTTGATGAGTCAATGCGAATTGCAACGGAAGCCGGTGTAGAAATAATTTATCCTGACAAAAGTCTCTTCGCTGAAAAATCGAAATCTTTAGTAGACGATTTTATTGTCAAAAACCCTGAAATGAAATCCACAGTTGATAACATAAAAAGTCAATAAGTATGATAAGCTCTGAAATCATTTTTAATAAAGTGAATAAGTTTCTGGAAGTATTCCTGATGCTTATTTTTTCATTGTTGGTTCTGGATGTCCTTTTTCAAGTATTCTCAAGATATCTATTGGGTGGTTCTTATTCATGGACCGAAGAATTTGCTCGTTTTTCTTTGATCTGGATGACTATTGTTGGAACAGCCTACCTCAATGCAAAAAAAGAGCATCTATCCATGGATTTTTTATACCAGAGATTAACCGAAAAGAATCAGAGAAAAGTAAGCATCCTTATTGAGGTATTTGTATTTCTTTTTGCATTGATTGTAATGGTCATCGGGGGTGGAAATCTAGTATACACCACCCTGCAACTAGAACAACTTTCAGGAACATTAAGAATCCCTTTGGGATACGTTTATGCCGTATTACCCTTTAGTGGCTTTCTCATCATGTGCTATTCAATCTATCATATTTCCAATATTCTTTCAAATAAATTACCTTCTTGATTATGAGTATTGAAGTATTAAGTATCATCGTATTATTCGTCAGCTTTATTGGCCTTTTATTACTTAAGGTTCCTGTGGCCTATAGCATTGGTATCGCCACCACATTAAGTTTATCCATGAATATTGATAGAATGCCTGCAATTACAACTATTGCCCAGAGAATGACCACTGGTATTGATAGTTTTGCCTTACTTGCCATTCCCTTCTTTATTCTTGCTGGAGAGATTATGAAGCAAGGAGGGATTGCAAATCGCTTAATTAATTTTGCCAAATCTCTTGTGGCAAGTCTTCCCGGAGGTCTGGCCTATGTAAATGTATTGGCTTCTATGTTGTTTGGAGCTATTTCGGGCTCAGCTCTGGCTGCAGCATCGGCCATTGGTTCAATTATGACTGATCGGATGGAAAAAGAAGGATATCCAAGATCTTTTAGTGCCTCAGTAAACATCACCTCCTCAACAACAGGTCTCCTAATTCCGCCAAGTAATATTCTTATTATTTATGCCCTGGCAAGCGGAGGAGCAGCCTCTGTAGCTGCCCTTTTTGTTGCAGGCTACCTGCCTGGAATATTATTAGGTTTTACCATAATGGGGTATATCGCTTTTGTTGCCATAAGTAGAGGTTATGTTAAAGGAGAGCGTGCTAGCCTTACCGAGATATGGACTTATTTTAGAAAGGCATTCTTTAGTCTCTTGTTATTAGTTATTGTTGTCGGAGGTATTGTAGCCGGTATATTTACTGCAACCGAGGCCTCTGTTATTGCCGTATTATATGCAACTGTTTTATCACTGATTTACGGTGACATACATATGGGAGATTTACCTCAGGTTTTGTTGTCAAGTGCTAAAACTACAGCTGTTGTAATGTTTTTAATTTGTACATCTATGGCCATGTCATGGTTGTTCTCTTTTGAAGGAATTCCAGCGATGATCAGTACATTTTTACTGGAGCAACTAAATAATAAATTTGTCATATTTTTAGTAATTAATATCATTTTGCTCATCATCGGAACCTTTATGGATATGACGCCAGCCGTCCTGATCTTTACACCTATTTTTTTACCCGTGGTAACGGCTCTAGGTATGGATCCTGTGCATTTTGGAATCGTTATTGTTCTTAATCTTTGCATTGGAATTTGCACACCACCGGTAGGCACCCTTCTCTTTGTCGGAAGCGGAGTTGCAAAAATTTCTGTCACTCAAGTAATAAAACCTTTGTTGCCATTTTTGGCAATTATGATCATCGTCTTAATGATCATCAGTTATATACCCGAAATATCAATGTTTTTACCAAAATTATTTAATCTATAACCATGAAAGCACTTAAAAAATTATGCAATCTTACCTGGCTATTTGCAATCGTTTTATCGTTTAATGCCTGCGAAGAAAAAACAAAAGACACTGCTCCCTGGGTCAGTTTATTCGATAATTCAACCCTTGAAGGCTGGTCTGTTATAGGTGGAAAGGCCAGCTATGAAAATCTAAATGGCAACATCGTGGGAACCTCCACTATGAACACACCAAACACTTTTTTAAAATCCGATCAGAAGTACTCCGACTTTATTCTGGAATTTGAATATAAGGTAGATCCAAAATTAAATTCAGGGGTACAGATCAGAAGTAATACAATACCTTCTTACCGGGATGGTGTTTTCCACGGTTATCAAATTGAAATAGATCCTTCTGACAGAGCCTGGAGTGCCGGGATCTATGATGAACAAAGAAGGGGCTGGTTAAACACTTTGGCCAACAATCCCGAGGCTCAAAAAGCATTTAAGCAAAACGATTGGAATAAGTACCGGATTGAAGCCATTGGAGATACACTGAAAACATGGATCAACGGTGTCCCTGCCGCCTATCTAATCGATGACATGACAGCTGAGGGTCATATCGGACTTCAAGTACATGACATTGGAAATGACGAGGAAAAGAACGGAACGCAGGTGATTTGGAAAAACATTAAAATTATCACTGAGGATGTTTCAAAATACAGTCAAAAAATGAATTTGGATCCTGTAATCACGCAAAATAATCTATTTGGCAAAGAAGCCGAAGAAGGATGGAAAATGCTATGGGATGGAAAAACAACAGCTGGCTGGAAGGGAGCTAAACTAGATAGTTTTCCTTCATCAGGATGGGAAATGAATGATGGTGTTCTTTCTGTTTTGGCCTCTGGTGGTGGTGAATCTGAAGCAGGTGGCGATATTGTAACCACTCATTTATACAGCGATTTTGAACTAAAACTTGATTTTAAGATCACTGAAGGTGCTAACAGCGGTATCAAGTACTATGTAGATACCGAAGTTAACAAAGGTGCGGGATCATCCATTGGCTTAGAGTTTCAGATTCTTGATGATGCCAGACATCCTGATGCCAAATTAGGAAATCATGAGGGCAGCAGAACCATGGGCTCGCTCTATGATTTAATTCAGGCGGATACCAATAAAGTAGTTCATCCGATTGGCGAGTGGAATCAAGCCAGAATTCTTTCAAAAAACAACCATGTCGAACATTGGTTGAACGGAAGAAAAATTCTGGAATACGAACGCAGGAGCCCAGACTATTTACAACTGGTTAAAGAAAGTAAATATAAAAAATGGCCTAATTTTGGAGAAGCCGATCAAGGCAGAATCCTCCTGCAAGATCATGGCGATTTGGTGTTCTTTAGAAATATTAAAATACGTTCTTTAAAATAATATAATTATGAGTTCAGATAGAAGAGATTTTTTAAAAAAGGCTGCTATGGGAGCAGTTGGAGTTACATTGACAAATAGTATCAACGCCATGTCGGCCGAGAGTTATTCAAATATCATAGGTTCAAATGACCGAATCAATATCGCCATACAGGGATTGGGCAGAAGATATGGAGGGTTTATTGCACCAATGGCAGATAAGAATAATAATGTACGATTATCATACCTCTGTGACGTACTTAAAAGTCAACGTGAAAAAGCAGCTGTTACAGTTGCGGAGAGCATCAAGAAGAAACCTGTTTTAGAAAATGACATCCGAAGAATCTTAGAAGATAAAGAGCTGGATGCCGTGTTTATGGCCACTCCTGATCATTGGCATACGCCAGGTGCCATCATGGCGATGCAGGCCGGGAAACACGTGTATTTAGAAAAGCCCTGTTCGCATAACATGCATGAGAATGAATTGATCGTATCAGCACAGGAAAAATACAAAAAAGTAGTTCAAATGGGGAATCAGCAAAGATCCTCTATTGAAACCACTCAAATAATGAAGGATATTCACAAGGGGATTATTGGTAAAACATATAAAGCAACGGCCTTTTATATCAATTCAAGAGGTGAAGTACCTGTGCAAACCAAGGCTCCTGTTCCTGAAGGTCTCGATTGGGGCTTGTTTCAAGGGCCTTCACCAAGAAGAGCCTACACACATAACACCTGGGATTATAACTGGCATTGGTATGGCTGGGATTTTGGAACAGCAGAAATGGGTAATAACGCCACACATGAATTGGACATTGCACGTTGGGCCCTCGGTGTTGAACTGCCCGAACACGTCCATGTAAGGTCAGGAAAGAATCAGTTTCTAAATGATGGATGGGAAATGTATGATTCTATGGAGGCTCAGTTTACATTTGCTGATGGTCAGGTTATTGAATGGGATGGTCAAAGTCGAAATGGTTATAACAAATACGGCAAAGGTAGAGGTACTATTATCTATGGCTCTGAAGGTTCTGTTTTTGTAGACAGACAGGGATATGAAGTCTTTAATCAGAAAGGAGAATCAATCAAAACAAGTCAATCGGACGGCGTAGAAGGTGGCGTTGGACTAGGTGGCGGTGGTGATTTGACCACAAAACATGCAGTTAACTTTTTTGAAACAATACGCGGAAAACAAAGTTTGACATCACCCATTCAACAAGGCGCAACAAGCCAGGCTATGACGCATTATGCCAATATCGCTTCAAGAATTGGCAAATCCTTTGAAGTTGATGACAAAACAGGTCGTATCTTCGACCGAGAAGCCATGAACTTTTGGTCAAGAACTTATGAAGCTGGATGGGAACCTAAATTATAAAATATCAAAAAATGAAAAGAAGAAAATTCATAGAAAATAGTGCTCTATTGTCATCTACGGTTATTGCAGGAACTTCAGGCCTTTGGGCCGCATCGAATGTTACTGGCGCGAACGACAGGATCAACATGGCCGTGATTGGGACTGGTGACCGTGGACAAGGAATGATTCCTTTTCTAAGTCAGATTGAAGGTCTTCATCTTGCAGCTTGTTGCGATGTGTTACCCTTCAGATTAGATGAGGGCATGGCCAAAGCAGGAACTAAAACAAAGGGCTACACAAAATATGAAAGCCTTCTAAACAACAAAAATATTGACGCGGTCTTAATTGCGACTCCTTTTAATACCCACTCTCAGATTGCCATTGATGCGCTGGATGCCGGAAAACACGTGTATTGCGAAAAAACAATGGCCAAAGGTCTTGATGGTATAAACGCCTTGGTCGCTAAGGTCTCCGAAGGATCTCAAATCTTTCAGACCGGACACCAATATCACAGCTCCAGACTTTATGCCCATGTCGTGGAATTGATAAAAAAAGGTGAAATCGGTAAAATAACCTCCTTTGAATGTCAATGGAATAGAAATGGTGACTGGAGAAGACCTGTTCCCGACCCCTCCTTGGAGCGAGCCGTTAACTGGAGAATGTACAGAGAATATTCAGGAGGTCTGACGGCTGAATTAAGTTCTCATCAAATAGATTTCGTACACTGGGTCCTTGGAGAGAATCCTGCTAAAATAATGGGTGCCGGAGGGGTAAACTATTGGAAAGATGGGAGAGAGACCTATGACAATACGCATTTGATTTTTGAATACCCAAGTGGCGTAAAAGCTACCTTTAGATGCTTAACATCAAATTCCTTGGGAGATTACCAAATCAAAGTTCATGGGGATAAAGGAACCATTCTATTAGATTATGGCAAGGCCTGGATATATTATGAAGGAGGAGATCAAAAAGAAATGGGCGATGTCGATGGCGTTTCAGGAGCCACGGCCAATCCGCAAATGCAAGGCTACGGAAAACCTATTGAAGTCTCACATATGGATCCCTCCAAACAGGCCTTGATCGATTTTAGAGATAGTATTCAAAATAATAGCATGCCTATTTCAAACGTCAAGACAGGCGCAGATACTGCCAAGGCAGTCCAATTGTCTTTAGATGCGATGTACAAGAATGAAATAGTAAGTTGGTAAGTCTTTATTGTATGCAGCCATTTCAAGCTGAAACAGTTTACATGGTGGCTGTCTTTTGAGTTATGTTTGATGACATACAGGTTATGGTTTGTACCAGTTCATGGCATCTGTGAAATGCTTATATATCCGGATTTAACGACGTGAAATACTTTTCAAAATGTTTTAAAAAGGAATTCGGTCATAGTCCGAGTGAAATAAAAAAAGATGGACATTACTGCCCATCTTCATCACAATCAAACTAATAACTAATGCTTACTTAACTTCTTTATTGATTATTCTTTTTTAATTATTTATGCTGTCAATGATTCTTTTATTGGTCATATGACACATTTCTTTCTTTGTTCAACTCCTGATTTTGCGTTCCCAGCTCCAGGCAGATGACAAAGCATCTTTTAAACTTAAGGTTGCTTTCCACCCTAGAACCTCATTTGCCTTTTTTGTATCTGCATATGCCACCACTACATCACCTTCTCTCCTATCCGTCATGACATAATTTAGCTT
>NZ_JBPCUJ010000093.1:0-3803 GCF_051011215.1 Lutimonas sp. | reverse complement strand
TAGTACAGCTTATTACCCTCAGTTAGATGCCTTCAATGTAGGATAGTATTTATTGAGAATTTATAGAAAAAAGCTGAATGAAAATTCAGCTTTTTTTATTGGATATTACTGCTAAGAATCATCGGAAATTTGGCAGTTATTTTGTAATTTCGCAAGTGATAAAATAAATTAAAAATTAAATACATTATTACCTATGTCAGAAGTAGCAAAGTTGATTGTTAACGGGCAAGAATATGAATTTCCTATTGTAGTTGGAACTGAGAATGAGGTTGCGATAAATATCAAAACTTTACGAGCAGTAACCAAAGGTGTGATCACGATTGATTCAGGATTTAAGAACACCGGATCATGTGAAAGTAAAATAACCTTTTTAGACGGAGAAAAAGGGATTTTACGCCACCGAGGTTATGCCATTGAAGAATTGACCAAAAAGGCCAGTTTTTTAGAGGTGGCTTATATGATCATTTTTGGGGAATTACCAACAAGAGAGCAGTATGCAAAATGGGAAAAAGATATCAAGTACCATCAGCTGCTAAATGAAGAGATGAAGGATATTATTGACGGTTTCCCTAAGAAGGCTCACCCAATGGGTATGCTTTCCTCATTGACCTCTGCTTTAACGGCATTTAACCCAGCGACGGTTGATATTACAAAAGAAGAACAGGTATATGATGCGATTTGTAAGTTAATGGGTAAGTTTCCTGTGATTGCAGCCTGGGCGCATTCTAAGAATTTAGGCACACCGCTTAACTATGGTGATAATTCTTTAAATTATGTGGAGAACATCATGCAGATGATGTTTAGAATACCTACAGAGAAATATTCAATGAATCCAATTGCAGTGAAAGCGTTGGATGAGTTGCTTATTTTACATGAAGATCACGAACAGAATTGTTCTACTTCTACCGTGAGAATTGTAGGCTCATCTGAAGCCGGATTGTTTGCTTCAGTATCTTCAGGGGTTTCAGCACTTTGGGGTAAATTACATGGAGGTGCAAACCAAGCTGTTTTGGAAATGTTAGAAGACATTCAAAAAGATGGTGGTGATGTAGAAAAGTATATTGCCAAGGCCAAAGACAAGGACGATCCTTTCAGATTAATGGGCTTCGGACACAGGGTATACAAGAACTTTGATCCAAGAGCAAGAATTATTAAAAAGGCAGCAGATGAATTATTCGAAGACTTAGGTACAAATGATCCTGTTTTGGCTATTGCTAAACATTTGGAGGAAGTAGCACTGAACGACGAATATTTCGCTGAGAGAAAGCTTTATCCTAATGTTGATTTTTATTCAGGAATCATTTATAGAGCCTTAGGTTTTCCAAGGGAGATGATGACCGTTATGTTTGCGATTGGAAGACTTCCTGGATGGATTGCTCAATGGAGAGAAATGCGTTTAAATCATGAGCCAATCGGAAGGCCAAGACAATTGTACGTTGGAGAACCGTTAAGACCATTCAAAACTTTTGATGAAAGATAACTAAGGTTGTTCTTTAGAACAGTTTTTGAACTGTTCATAAATTTTAACGCGCGCTGATGAATATTTGTCATCAGCGCGCGTTTTTTTTAGTTATTTTTGCGAAAAATACAATTTTATGAATCTTCATATTTTAAATGAAACTTCTAGATTAAGAGCTGTAGTGCTTGGTACGGCAGAGTCTAATGGACCGGTGCCAAAGGTGGAAGATTGTTATGATCCAAAATCTGTTGAGAATATTCTTGCCGGAACCTATCCTGCAGAAGAAGATATGGTACAGGAGATGAGTGCATTTGAAAGTGTGCTTCAAAAATATGAAGTAGAAGTATTTAGACCAAAGGTTTTAAAGGATGTCAATCAGATCTTTGCAAGAGACATTGCTTTTGTAGTTGATGATAAATTTATTCGTTCCAATATATTACCAAACAGGATTGAGGAGCTGGACGCCATTGATCATGTCTACAATCAAGTAGCTACTGAGAACAGAATCATTCCTCCGGACGAGGTACATGTTGAAGGGGGGGATGTGATGCCCTGGAATGATTATATTTTTGTAGGAGTGTATTCAGGTGATGATTACCCGGACTATATTACAGCTCGAACCAATGTGGCTGCTGTGGAATTCCTGACGGAATTGTTCCCGGATAAAAAAGTGAAATCCTTTGAATTGAGAAAGTCTAATACCGACCCGAAAGAAAATGCTTTACACCTCGATTGCTGTTTTCAACCAGTCGGAAAGGATAAGGCCATATTGCATAGAAACGGTTTTTTAATAGAAGAAGAATACCAGTTTCTTGTGGATTATTTCGGAAAGGACAATGTCTTTGAGATTAGCAAGGAGGAGATGTATGAAATGAATTCCAATATTTTTTCAATTTCTGAAAAGGTGGTTGTTTCAGAACAGAATTTTAGCCGGTTGAATACTTGGTTAAGATCGCATGGAATTACTGTGGAAGAGGTGCCTTATGCAGAGATTGGTAAACAGGAAGGATTGCTGAGATGCTCAACCTTGCCCCTGATCAGGGATTAAACAGCAGTATTTTAAAATTAGAATTTTATAACGAAAGAAAAAGATAGCATTAGGAACTATATGAAACAGCTTACAAATACGATTTTGATGATCAGACCGGTGGCATTCAGGATGAATGAGGAAACCGCTGTTAATAATTACTATCAGCATGAATTGAAAGGACTTACAGCCAAGGAAATTCAAACAAAAGCGCTCGCTGAGTTTGATGCTTTTGTGTCAAAATTGCAAGAAGCAGGTGTCAATGTTATAGTCATTCAGGATACAATGCTACCGAGTACACCGGATTCTATATTTCCAAATAACTGGAGTTCTTTTCATAAAGAAGGAAAGGTTGGTTTATATCCCATGTTTGCAGAAAACAGAAGACTCGAAAGACGGGAAGATATTTTGGATACACTGGAAGAAAAAGGTTTCGAAATAAAGGATGTGATCGATTATTCTTCTGCAGAGAATGAAGGAATTTTTCTGGAAGGTACGGGAAGCATTGTATTGGATCGAATGACGGGTGTTGCCTATTGTGCGCTTTCTCCTAGAGCGGATGAAGAATTGTTTATCGAATTTTGTGAAGATTTTGAATATACACCGGTTGTTTTCCATGCCTATCAAACAGTTCATGGGAAAAGAGAGTTGATCTATCATACCAATGTAATGATGGCTGTAACTCAGAACTATATTATTGTATGTTTAGATGCAATTGATGATAAAAAGGAACGTAAGAACCTGATTTCCCATGCAAAAATAAGTGGAAAAGAAATCGTAAATATTACTGAACAACAAGTTGAAAATTTTGCCGGAAATATGCTTCAGGTGTTAGGTAAAGATGAACAACCGATTACAGTAATGAGCCAAGCCGCCTTTGATTGCCTGACCGAAAAACAACGAGAATTGCTATCTAAAGATGCCGTTTTACTGTCAAGCGACCTGAGCACCATCGAAGCCTGTGGCGGAGGCAGTGCCAGATGCATGATGGCAGAGGTGTTTTTGGAGCTAAGGGATTCATAATGAAAAATTTATGTTGATAAACTCCGAATTTTGTTTACAACTCTTAATTTTTATTTAATTCTTAAAAAAATCATAAAATAATTATCTATTCCGCCGTTTTGTTCTTAACATTTTATGAGCTTCATAACAAAATGTACTCTACAGTTTTCCCTACAATTTAAGATTTGTTTATTTCATTAAATTCTTTAGAATCTCTTTAGATTTTGAAGATACTTTCGCTTCGGAAATTAAATGAAAACAATACCTTAAATATTGATATTCAGTTATTTCTTGTAAAAGCATCCCTCCTTTTAC
>NZ_JBPCUJ010000092.1:0-3404 GCF_051011215.1 Lutimonas sp. | reverse complement strand
AGTCTATAAATGAATTGTTATCTTTTTCCCATATATTAAATCCGGTTGTCCAGGTCTCTATCCCTAATTCTTTAACTTGTTGAAATAATAATTCTGCCGTGTCACCCAACTCTTCACTACGTTGCATGGCCATGGTTCTTGAACGCACTTTTTCCAATGCCATTTCAATCCGGGCTTCTCTGGCTTGAGCTTCTGCCTTCTTTAGATCCAGAAATCGACTAAAAGCCAGGTCAAAGACTGTTGCAAAACGCTCCAGAATAAGAAGATCCTCTTTCGGAGGATTTTTCACAACACCAGGCAGACTATAGCCTATTTCTCCGTGTGAAGTTCGCCCCATTACAAATGTAATACCCCCGACATGCCTGATATCCTCTTCTGTTGGAGCATTGGGGTCCACGCGTTTAAAATCGCCTAAGGTGACCATCTTGTGCAGGTAATCCAGTGCTTTATCCGTTTCCAGGGCTAAAACCATTATAGGTTCATCATTGGCTTCCCATTCGTCCATACCTTCATAATGACTGTGAAAGTCTCTTGGCAATTCCATGATCATACCTATTCGGCTTCCATCCCCGGATGTCATCGATTTTTCGAATTTTTCTTCCAACCAGGTCATATGCCAAAAATAATCTGCGCGGTGCCCCAGTTGAATAAACTCATTACGCATAGTCACAACAATGTCCAACAAATCTTCAGAATCCTGCATGGCAACTACCCGGGAACGTACCCGTTCCAATGCCGCTTCTACTTCAAGATCACGGTTTTTAATTTCCAGCTCAGCTGTTCTTCGTTTAATGGCATTCCGCAGTTCCAGATTTTCGCTGGAGACTTTATCATGTCCAAGGGTCTCGCCTTCTTCCGCCTTCAGATCTGGGGTAGAAAAATGCTGGTAAAAAAAACGCCAGCCCTTTGAAGTATTTCTCATTAAAGAAGTGAATCTGAATCTGGCATAATACACCCATTCCTTTCCATCCAGAATATAGGCATCCGCCAAATCGGTAAACAAAACCATTCCTTCAAAATAATCTATGGTTCTATCGATGTTCTCTAATTTCGCTTTGCCAGCCAGTTGATCAGCAGTTGCTTCTAAAAAAGACGTTGTTTCTCTTTTATTCAGAAACTCCTCACCATCAGTTGATCCCACAAATCGAAAATCATCATCAAGAAAAGAGTTGTAAGTTGCTACATCTCCATTCAAATAACTATCCCACCAGGTGTTATATACCTTGAAAAGTTCTTTTTCTTCTTTTTTGGATAGCTTCATAACTATTTGATCTATTGAACCACAGCCTAACTCAGCACCTGGTATACCATCACAGGCTTTGACTTGTTCTTCATGACAATCTCGCCTATTTTATCACAATTAAAAGATTCCTTGATTTTTTTGTAATTCTCTTCAGAAATCAAAATCTGTCCCTTATCTGCCGCTGATTGCAATCGAGCTGCAATATTCACAGCATCTCCAATCACTGTATAATCCAACCTCTTTAAGGTTGAGGAGCCAATATTCCCCCAAACCATATCACCACTGTTGATACCAATAGAGACTTGTGGCTTATACGATTCTATTCCGATACCAATGGTTGCTTTTTCAATCACTCTTCTAATTTCAAGACAGGCTTCAATTGCTCTGTCCAGATGAAACTCACCTTTAAAAGTTGCCATCACGGCATCACCTAAAAATTTATCAACTACACCATCATGCTTAATGATTTCTTTTACCATGATATCAAAATAGGCATTGAGCATAGCAACAACCTTATCAGCAGGTTCTTTTTCACTAATGGTTGTAAAACCACAAATGTCGATAAACACGGCAGTTCCTTCTAAAGTTTCGCTTTCAAAAAGGGCGGTCCTCATCTCCTTACTGCCCATAAAATTGATTACATTTTCATCCACATACATTCTAAGAATATTATTTTCTTTTACTGCCTGAAGCGTCTTTTTTACTGTTTCTACGTGCGCAATTGTCTTTTCTATTGTAATTTCTAAGTCTTTAAAATCGATAGGCTTTGTAATAAAATCGAAGGCCCCTCTGTTCATGGCCATTCTAATGTTTTCCATATCACCGTAAGCAGAAACCATCACCGACTTCAACAAGGAATTTTGTTCGTTTAAACGACTTAATAAAGTAAGGCCATCCATTTCGGGCATGTTGATATCACTTAAAATAAGATCAACATCTTCATGTTTTGCCAATTGTTCCAGGGCATGCCTGCCATTTTCTGCAAAAACAAAATCGTATTCATTGTTGCGTATTTTACGTCGAAAACGTTGTTTTATAAGGATTTTCAAATCCTCTTCATCATCAACAACAAGTATCTTAGTCATCATATGCTACATTGATTTTAATTGATTAATCCCTTAATTTCTTCTTTTAATGAAACAAAATCTATGGGTTTGGTAAAAAACTCTTTGGCCCCGGAATTGATAGCCTTGTTGTAATTATCACTATCTCCATAGGCAGATATCATACTTATTTTAATTTCCGGATACCGTTTCTTCACTTCTTCAAGAAGCTCCAAACCAGTCATTCCGGGCATGTTTATATCCGAAAATATGTAAACCACTTTTGGTGGGTTGCTGCGCTGAAGTATATCCAGGGCTTCCTGTCCTGAAAAAGCAAAGACCAATTCAAGACTTTTACTCTTAACTTCCTTTCTAAATTTTTGTCTGAATAATAATTCTACATCCTTTTCATCATCGACTACTAAAATTCTCATGCTCATTTTATTTTGTTTGTTAGGGGACTCTTTATTCTTTTATTTCAAAATTTGAATATTCTATTTCTTTATCGGAATATAAATGACAAACTCAGTGCCTTTTCCTGGTTCTGTATTTAACTCAATGGCACCTCCATGACCTGTGGTAACAATATCATAGGCCAAAGACAATCCAAGGCCGGTCCCTTTACCAGTCGGTTTGGTCGTAAAGAAGGGTTGGAAAATTTTATCTTTAAGTTCTTTTGGAATACCAGGGCCATTATCTTTAATGGAGATCATAGCTTGATTTTTCATGTTTTTTGTTTTCACCGTTACCAGTGGTTTAAAACCCTCTACCCGATCCTTTTCGGGTATCGAAGTAACAGCAAAAAAAGCATTGTTAATGATGTTAAGAACCACCCTGCCTACATCTTGAGGAATGATTTCAACCTTTGGTAGTGTCTCATCAAAATCTGTTTTAAAATCCGCATTAAACGATTTATCTTTTGCTCTTAATCCGTGATAGGCCAATCGTAAATATTCATCTGACAACACGTTCAGATCCACAAATTCTTTCTTTCCAGAACTATTTCTGGAATGTTCTAACATACCTTTAACGATGCTACTCGCACGCTTGCCATGATGCGTGATCTTTTCAAGGTTTTGGACAATATCCTTCGAAATGTCTTTGGCCTCACCTAAGTC
>NZ_JBPCUJ010000091.1:0-29508 GCF_051011215.1 Lutimonas sp. | reverse complement strand
TTTTTTTAGGGTTTTTTTAGGTTCTTATCCCTGTTGTAGATAACAAGAATAATAATCTTTAAAATAGTAGATATGAAGACGACGATTAAAATTTTAGTAATGTTGCTGTTAACGGTATCTTTTGGATATAATTTACAAGCAGCTACAAATCCTCCGGCGGATAATAATGAGAAGATCAATGCGGAAGAATTAGTAAAAAAGACAGAAAGGGCTGTTGCTTTTATTGTAAAAGCAGGCCAGGAAACCACGGATAAAAACTTAAAGAGACAGAATAAACACGCTGAACCTTTTTGGAATTCGGTAAAAAAACTAAATGCCTCTGTAGAGAAATTAAATAATTATTTGTTTCTCAAAGATGATGGATTTCATAAAGCATTGGGAGAAACGGTGACAGCCAAAGAGCAGTTACTTACTACCTATGATATGCTTGGAGCTAAAGATCCTAAGGTGAAAGAAGGTATTGATAAGGCATCTTTGGCGGTTAACTTGTTGTATGAAAACTACAGTAAGGAGGCCCAAAGGAAAAATGATGGAGCAGAGTTGACATCCAAGGAGAAAAAGCAATTGGATGAAATTAAGCAGAAGAATAAGGAGCTGCAGGGAAAACTTTCTGAGCTTGAGGCAAAAGTTGGTAACAACAAGGAAATGTTAAAGAAGGTGAAGAAAATCAAGGAAAAATCAAATCAGGTTGTCCATTGCGGACATCATCCTTCAGGTTTTTTCTTTGCCATGTCGGCCATGCATATGATTAATGGATGGATGTGGGCCTACCATTGGTATTGGGGTCCATGGTATCCTGGATTTTACTACGGCTATGTAGATATATATGTGGATATTTATGACGACTATGCCTATGACTGGGGTTATTTAGATGGTGCAATAGATTCTTATGATTATGACTTAGATGTGGATGTGATGCCGATGGAGATGGAAGGAACAAATGATTATCTGAATGAAAGTTATGACAATTATGAGCAACCTGAAACCTACGATGATCAGACTTATGACAATGATATGATGCAGGAGGAGGTAATGCCGCAGCAAGAGATGATGCCTGAGCAATATGAAGAAATGCAGCCTCAGATGCAACCTCAGATAGAATATGAAATGATGGATAATTATCCGGCAGCGAGTGAAATGGATTATATGGATGCTCCGATGGACTTTGATTATTAAAGACAAATAGGAGATCAGAATAAATAGAAATGCTAAAAGCAGGGAGTGCACACTCCCTGCTTTTTTTGTGGAAAGTTTTATCCAGCTGGTGGGAATTTGAGTTCATTTATTGAGTTAAAACTGCAGGTTTTGATCGAAAGGCCCGATTATTGATCGTGATTAAGTTATCAGAACCCCATATGTGATAAAAACTTTTATCTTTGTGAATAGCGGCAGATTAAATGAACACGTAAGTTTTGATGTCGGAAGTGCCTAAATAGGATATTATGATAAATAAATATGTAAAATTAATCTTGCTAACGGTTTTTTTGTTTCAATTCTCGGGCTATGCCCAGGATGAAAATGATGAGCCTTTACTGGGGCTTCCAGGAGATGACTTGGATTTGTATGCGGTCTTGGATGTTTTTCAAAATTCTAAAACCATTGAAGACTTTGAAAAATCATTAAATGATGAAAATGTTGGTGTTAACAACCTGGACCTTAATAACGACGGGAAGGTTGATTTTATAAAGGTGGTTACGGAGCAAGACGGGGACGATTTTTTGTTTATTTTACAAGATCCAATCAGCGAAAAAGAAACACAGGATGTAGCGGTAATTGCTGTTTCCAAGGATGAGGCCGGAAAGGTTTATATGCAGATTATTGGAGATGAGGCGTTGTATGGAAAAGATTATGTTGTAGAACCCTCCACTGAAGTTCGGGCTGCTTCCACGGCAAATCCCGGCTATGTGGGAGAAGACCCTGTTACCGTGAATGTTGAGGCGACAACAGAAGTTATTGTTGTGGAATCAACTCCGGTAGTACAATATGTTTATTCAACAACCTATGTGCCCTATTACACTCCTTATTACTATGGTTACTATCCTCATTGGTGGAGACCGGTAGCAGTAGTTTCAATTGGAATTTATCGTCGTAACCGTTGGCATCACCATCACCATTACCACAGAGGTCGTGGTTCGGTGCATGTACATCATCACAATCATTACAATAATTATAACCGAAATAAGAGAAATACTTCGAATACTGTAAATAACAATATCAAGAACGGAAACTTTAAAACAGCAGGGCAAACTGGTTCTCGTCCATCTACTTCACAAGGGAATCGTGGAGGTACTAATGCTGCTACGTCGAACAGGGCTTCTACAGCAAACAGATCGGCAACTTCAAATAATAAGTCAACAGCAAACAACAGGTCATCTAACAGTTCTCAGAATCGCAGTAGTAGCGCGAACAGAAGTTCTAATTATAACAGATCATCATCATCTTCACAAAAATCATCTGCGTCACGCTCTATGAACTCTTCAAATCGTTCGTCAGGTGCATCACGTTCCGGTGGAGGTAGGTCTATGGGCGGAGGCCGAAGACGATAAAAACGGTAAGTAGTTGTGGTTACAACTAGTCAAGAGGCATGTCAGAGGCACTCATGTCTCTGAGGCAGACATATTGGCCGTCTCTTTTTTCAAACAAACTCATGTAATTGCCAGTATTGATCGCTGTATTGGTTGAATCAACTACCGTATAGTAGCCAATTTCAAGTACCTGCATACCATCATTTGATGGGAATACTTCAGTAGTAGTAAAAGAAATTTTATTGCTGTTTGAGCCAAGGTCGGACATTAGAAAATCGTAGCGCTCCATTTTGCTGCTGATCGGAGCCATATTCTGGTAATAGGTTACCGCATCGTCAGCGTAATACCCGATTTTTTTAACTTCTCCTGTATTATAAATTTTAGCAAATTGATTTTCTCTTGCTTGAATTTCCTTTTTAATTTGTTCTTTATCAATGCGAACGCTTGCTGTGTCGCCACTAGTAGAATTACAAGAAGTCATTATTAAAAGTAGACAAAATAGTGTGGATGTTTTAAGAATCAAGTTTTTCATATTATTTCGAATTAAAAATCAATTTGGGTATCAATGTCAAAAATAGGATAAATACCTCAATTTTTTAAAAATAGTAAAAATTTAAGGAATAGGTATGCATTTAATTTCAATTCTAAAACAGAAATGAATGTAAGATTTTCAGCCTTATGTTAATTAGGTAGTAGAATAGAAAG
Organism: Lutimonas sp.; assembly: GCF_051011215.1. Classification (NCBI taxonomy): domain Bacteria; kingdom Pseudomonadati; phylum Bacteroidota; class Flavobacteriia; order Flavobacteriales; family Flavobacteriaceae; genus Lutimonas; species Lutimonas sp. Next base: position 26,278 of record NZ_JBPCUJ010000091.1, on the reverse strand, counting down.
GCCCGATTGAATCGTTCAATCAGGCCTTTCTTTGATTACAAATGAGTACTATATTAAATAGGTATCCCTACTATTTTATTCTGGTAAAAATCTTTCTTGTCCTTTTAGGCCTAAAACAAAAGCATCTTTATAGCCTTTTTGTTTCATTTCATCCAAATGCTTTTGAGCTTCCGCTTGTGAGCTAAAAACACCAGAATAAAAACGATTATAACCATCGTCATATCTCTGGTTAAAAAGCCCTGAAGAGGTGTCATAAGTGCCTGTTTTAACATTTTTCTGGAAGGCTCCGATTTGTACGGTATAAGAAACAGTTTCACTGCTGAAATCGTAAGCAGCACCATCAAGGTCCTTAGACAGATCATTTTCTATTTGCTTGATCGCTGCTAAGTTTTCAGCTTCAAGAAGTATTTCGAGGTCCCTTAAATTAGCCGCTTTTTCAGCTGTCATGATGACGTCGGCATCGATGGCATTAAATGCAGCAACATAGTCTTCTTTTGAAGCATTCAGATCGACATCAATTTTAACGGCCGCCATGGGTACATCGTCTACAACCTGAGAGGCAAAAACATCAAATTCATCTCCTTCAGTATCTTTATCAGAAGCAAAGTATAAAACATCGCTTTCATCTACATAAGGAAATATTTCAATTTCAGAAGTATTGATTTTTGGTCCCATGTTTGAAGGTGTTCCATAGTTGCCCTCTTCCAAAAGTTCAACCACAAAAATATCTGTTTTACCAGTAGACTCAGGACCATCAGAAACAAAATATAATTTGGTGTCGTCGCTGCTCAAGGAAGGGTGGCCCGTAGAATGCTTTTTACCATTAAAAGGCAGCATTTCTAAATTAACCCAATCACCACTTTCGGTAACATCGGCTTTAAATAATTGCAACTGCACTGATTTTTTAATTTTTAAATTGCTTTCATCAACACTTTTTGTTTTCAGTTTTTTATTGGCGCTGAAAAAAACAGTTTTTTGATCTTTGGTGTAGGCAATCATATTTTCCTGAATATCGAAACCAGGATTGTCCAGCCATGAATCTTTGACTGTCATTAGATCTTCTTTTGAAACATAAACAGCATTGTCCACTGCATTAGCATGTATTCGGGTTTTGTTGATTTCATTGGATTCCACATTGCTTGCATCAGCATACGACATGTTGAAAATATCATCAGCATCGGCATGAGAATCTTGTGTGCCCTGGGCTAAAATTCCAAAAGGAATACCTAGTAAAAGCACGGTCATTAATTTTTTCATCGTTCTTTTTTTAGAGAAATCATAGAGGGATTTGAGTTCGGATTAATATAGCTACAACTTAATAATTTATTTATACACCTGATAATCCGACACTTATTAGTTATTAAGATACTTATTAACGAAAATTGTTGACAACATGTGAATAGAATTACTCAAAGAGTCAAGAAATTACTCAGTGAATTGCACTCCTAAAAAAGTGTTTTGACGCAATTATTATGCATAAAAAAACCTCCCAAAGGAAGGTTTTTCATTTTTGATAAAAGATAATTTACCACTGTCCCAGACGTACTCTTAGTCCGGATCTAACCAGACGCACACCGCCATTATTGTCCTGGAAAGTTTTCCAATCTGCTTGGCGTTTGGCCTTATCCGAGTCGGATAAGCCTGCATTGGCGCCTCCAATGGCACCTTTGAAATCCTTATATCCATCGATTACCCAATGGTTTTCTCCTTCAGGGGACACACCCGATGTGATATTACCCATCATTACTGCTCTTCCGGCAGGAGCATGATCGGTATTGTATTTTGTCAGGCTGCTTTCAAAAGCTGCGTAATCTTCTACATCAAGAATGTAGTAGCGCTGAATGGGATGATCTCCTGCCGAATCTCCATATGCTTTTTTCATGGTTCCCATACGAGCGCCGGATCCATCTTTAATGTGATGATCGAGTCTTGCTCCCAGTAAATCCCAGGCATCGCCTCCATCACTTGCATACATTCCGCCCAGGGCATCCAGAGAACCTGCAAATACGATCATATGTGTGGCAGTATTCTCTTCATCGTGAAAATGATTGGCATACAGCGAAACCGTTATTCCTTCCGTTTTGTGCTCCTTAAAATAATCGTCAATGAGTTTGAAAACAACAGATTCATTTTCTGGTTCAACAATAAAGGTGTAATTGGTCCAATAAGATTCCTGCGCACTCATGATCAGGCAGGCAAATACGAATAAGATTGTAAATAATTTTTTCATGGTTGTTTGGTTTTTTGATTGAATTACAAAATAAGCCAAAGACTCAATAAATCAAGGGTGCATTGGGACGAAGGACTTTGATAATTGTCCGAATCCCCTTAATTATTTATCGAATGGAATTAAAAACTATCATTTGACAAGATCATATCATTCCTCACGGTTTGATCTGATTTAATTCTTTGAGGTTGCCACTGTCTTTTATGTCTATGCTGCTACCTTCAAAATCGTTGCCAACTTCCTGGTACCTTCCACCCAGATGTTTTGATAAAAACATCTCAGTGACTGCGAAAAATGACAAACTGTTTTCGGGTCTTGCAAAGCCATGACCTTCATCTGGATACAGAATATAGGTCACCGGGATTTCTCTGCTATTCATGGCATCAACTATTTGATCCGCTTCAGACTGTTTTACTCTGGGGTCATTGGCCCCTTGCCCTATCAACAGAGGTTTCTTTATACTGTCAACACGTGTTAAAGGAGAGCGTTCCTCCAGTAATGACTTGCCTTCAGGTGTGTCAGGATCTCCGATGTGGAATACAAAAAGATCTCTGATAGATTTCCAATAAGGAGGAATGGTATTTAGTAGTGTGGTGAGGTTAGAAGGACCAACAATATCCACACCACAGGCAAAAACATCAGGAGTAAAAGTCATTCCTACCAAGGTGGCATACCCTCCGTAGCTTCCGCCCATTATTCCGATCTTGTCTTTTTCTGCGATGTTGTTGTTTACTGCCCAGTCTACTGCATCAATCAGGTCATCATGCATTTTCCCGGCCCATTCCTTTGCGGCGATGTTTACAAATTCTTTTCCGAATCCGGTGGACCCCCTAAAGTTGACGCTTAAAACCACATACCCTCTATTTGCAAGCCATTGGTGCATTCCATTAAAACCAAAACCGTCTCTTCCCCATGGTCCACCATGCACGAGAAGTACCATAGGAGCCGGTTTTTTTGTTTTTCCACCGGCATCAATTTCATGTGGAATTGTCATGTATGAAACTAGTTTATGACCGTCTCTACTGTCTATTTCAATAGGATACATATTGGCTAATTGCACATCATCAAAGGCAGGTTTGGAAGAAACCAAAAAAGTTGCTTTTCTGGTATTTCTGTCAAACTTGTAGTATTTCAAAAACTCTTTAGGAGAGTCATAGGCGATGATCCAGGTCTTATCATCCGCGGACCTCATGTAAACACCAAAGTCTCCCTCATTAAAGGCTTCCAGATAAGCCAAATCTTCTTTTAGATCATCTGAAACGGCCACCCATTTAGATCTGAAATAATTATCTTCAAAAGCATCTACCTCGTAGCTGATAGGATTTACTAGAATGTTTGAAATATCAGCTTTTTCGTTTTCGGCGATTAACTCTTTTTCGTCTGTTTTAATGTTGACTTTGTACAGAGCAGCCTTGTCTCTGCCACGGCTGTCACCTATATAAAGGTTTTCATTCGTTTTGTCGAAGCCCCATATGCCGAAATTCATCATATCTTCCTGAGGAATTTTCATATAATGTGATGTACCTTGATTTTCATCAATCTTAATCACATCCATACCTCCATCTGCTAACATTTTGGATGCAAGGCGCACGGTATTAGAATTATCTACGGTGATAGCGGCATACCCTTCATCTTTAAAAACCAATTCCATTTTGTTAGTTTCAAGATTGATTTTATGCACATCCATTAGTGCAGGGTCCACGTTGTTAATCTGTATCAGAATATTGTTTGGATCTTCTTTTGTGACGCTTAAAATATTAGCTCTTGGACGCACAACTTTTCCATTAGAAGGGTCTATAAGTGCTTCCCCATCGGGTCCAATGATGTTTTCTATTGGCGTAAGGTCTTCATCAACTTTGGTTTCTACATTTACTTTATGTACATGCCAGTTCTCATCACCTCCAACATCCTGAGCATATAATAAAATGCCGGGCTTGTAAGACCAGGTGTATCCGTTAATACCCCTTAAAGTGTCATTGGTAACGGCCACAGCATTGTCAGGTGTATCAATGGGTGCCACCCATATATTCATCACTCCATCCTTAGGAGCTCTATAACTGAAATAGGCGCCATCAGGGCTGATTCGAATTTGTATTTTATCAGGATTTCCAAAATATAATTCCCTGTCTACGAGTTCGGGAACTGTATTCTGAGCTTCGGGTGCTTGTTCTTTTTTTTCACAGCTGCTGATCAGCAATAGAAGAATAAAGAATAGGTTTTTAAAGTGTTTCATGATCTTTGATTGATTTTAGTTTCCACTGAAATTAGAAAGAACACAAAGTATCTTCAAACAAGTTGGGATGAAGCACATCAGATTCTTTCCCAAACCCCTCATATATTTATCAAGCGTATGAAGGGAGCTCTAAAAATCTGAACCGCACTTGCAGGATGATTTAGATCAATTACATGGATATGACCATGTCGTAATCTGCAGCAGTTTGCAACACTTTTTCAATAATTGCAGGGTTTGTAGATTGTGTCGCAGCGTTTTCTTCAGTATCTGAAACACCAAAATCCTCAAAGAACTTTAAAAAGCCTTTCGGACTATGAACATTGACCCATTTACAAGATTGGTCAGAATTGTTTGAAAAGGTATGAATGGTATCGGGTGGAAGATTTATAGATTCTCCCTTTTGCACGAGCACAGGGCTTCCATTTACAAGAAATTCCATTTCACCTTCCGTGACTAGAAAAACCTCATGAAATTTGTGGTGCTGATGGGGTGGAGGTCCTGGAGTGTGAGCCGGCGTATCTCCGGTAATCATATCATAATCGCCTGTAACTGATTGAGCATCTATCTTGTGCCCTAGTATCCAATGTGCCATAATTTTAAGGTTTATGAGATTAGTGTCTCACAAACTTAAGATATTATTTTGTATTATCCAATTTTTATGAGATATTTGTCTCATGAACAAAATGTCACTTAGTCAGGGAAGGGTTAATCAAAAGAACAAAACAAGAACTAAGATTCTTGATGCAGCCAAGGAATTAATGTCGGGCAGTAAAAAGCTGACCTTAGAAGAGGTAGCTCATCAGGCAAGGATAGGTAGAGCAACCATTTATCGGTATTTCCCAAATGTTGAATTGTTAATTACTGAGGCATCTCTGGATATCCATTTTTTATCCTCGGAAGAGTTATTTGAAAAAGTCAAACACTTACCAATTCCGGAGCGTATAAAGTATATTCAGGACTATTATAACGAACTGGCTCAGAAACATGAAGTCATTTTCAGGAGGTATTTGAGTGCCGCTCTGCTTGAATCGATTGCTACTGGAAACAAGATCAGAGGGGCAAGAAGGTTAGAAACCATGTCCTTGGTATTGTCATCTGCAAAAGGATTGGTTAGTGAGAAAGATCTTGAAAATCTAAAAAACATTGGGACCATACTGATGGGGATAGAATCGTTAATCGTAGCGAAAGATGTTTGCGATCTGACTAATGAACAATTGAATAAAACCTTGAATTGGGCGATTGACATGATCTTGAAAGGCATGGCTGATGGAGGTGAAGATTTTGTTTAGATATATGTGATTTTTGTGAAGTTGATCTCACTGAACAGCTTTATTAAAAGGTATACTACTTTTCCAACGGATCAAATTGATAGGTTTTATTTTCAAGATTCAAGGTTACTCTATAAAACCCGGCTTTGACAGGAATATCTTCAAAATAATAGATAGCATCGCCTTCAGGGAAAGAAGAGCCTCCCCAATTCTGTGTCCAACTATCGCTACTCCTAAACTTTAATTCCCCATCATTTAATTGTACTTCTATCACCCAAACACTCTTTTCACGATCTGTTTGCTTCATGTAAACTGTTTTATCCCATCCTGATTCAAGAGCAGATCCTACAATACCGATATCTTTATACAGCAAACGTACTTCCGGGTTGTATGACTTAATAATCTGTAGCAGGCTATTTGCTTCGTCCAATGTATTTGCCAAATCGAGCTGAATGGTTTTAAGGCGTGAAGCTTTTAGTGTTCTGAGCCCAGATTTAAATGCAGTTGTTCGAATTAAGCTTCTAACCTGATCAATTTCTCCTTGATTAAAAAAACTTTTGTCCATTCCTTTAAAGTTGTTGAATTCAGAAAAGCTAAAGGTAAGACTGGGAGAAGGGATGCCTTCTCTGTTTAACAAGGGTTCTAGAAGGAGCTCTTTTCTCTCACTTATCCATGAGAAATTCTTCACAAACGAATTGATTTGCTTCGTAACTTTTAATTGATTGAGGTCATCATAGTTGTAGTTTAAGCCAGATAGAATTTCTTGTCCCTGATTATTCCTGATGGAGTACAGGTCAATTTTCATGTCAACATAAAACAAGGCAAAAGGTAAAATGCTATCTGGAATAGAATCAGGATTTAAGAGAATTGAATCAATCAATGAAACTTGACGTTCTAAAGACAAAAGATTATTTTTGATCCAGTCTTTTTTTTCATTTACATCGTTATAAATTTGTTCCAATACCAATTTGTAATTTTCGGCTTCTTTTTTTCTTTCATTCCAATTGTTGATCTGAAGTGCAAGAAGAATTCCTATAACAACCAAAAGTATTTCTCCAAATGCATAGCGTGAATATTTAAAAAACTGATTGTCAGTGGCTAGTTTTTTCCGAATTTTTCTAAAAAAAGTGATCATGCGATATTCTGGTTGAGAGATAAATATAAAGATTTAAGAATGATTTGGTTTATCAAAAGAATATACTTCGTGCATATCCATGCTAGGGAAGACCAAATAAACTGTGTCATTTTTTATATTTTCGAACCTGCCAGTAAATATGTTTATCTTGCGAGCGAATTGGTACGGATACAATTTAAAGGATTACAAAGCGAAAATGAATTATAAAAACCATCCCAAAATAGAATTGCATTTACACTTAGATTGTTCTTTAAGTTATGAGGTGGCACAACAACTAAACCCTTCGATTAGTGAAAAGGAGTATCAAGATTCATTTATTGCTCCTGATAAGTGCTTAGATCTGAGTGATTATATCAGCAGGGCGGTGAAAGGTATTGAACTCATGCAGACCAAACAGCAATTGAGATGGGTAACCCTTGATTTATTTCAGCAGCTCAAGAAGGACAATGTTATTTATGCAGAAATTCGATTTGCACCACTTCTTCATACAGCTGGCGGACTTAGGCCAGAGGAAGTTGTGTCTGTGGTAAATAAAGCCGTGGCAGAAGGAATTGCTGAATATGAGATTGACGCCGGTATCATTTTATGTACACTTAGAAATTACAGCCAGGCCCAGGGTATGGAAACTGTGCAACTTGTCAAAAAGTTTAAAGGCACTCATGTTGTAGGCTTTGATATAGCCTCAGATGAGGCGAATTTCCCCATTGATGAACATATAAAAGCCTTTCAATTCGCAAAAGAGCATGGTATCAATTGTACGGCTCATGCGGGAGAAGCAAAGGGGGCAGAAAGCGTTGTGGAAACATTGGAAAACTTTCAACCCGTTCGCATTGGTCATGGAGTTAGAAGCATAGAAGATCCGGATTTACTGAAGACATTAAAACAAAAAAAGATTCATTTGGAAGTATGTCCTACCAGTAATATTCAGGTAGATGTTTTTGATACTATCCAAGATCATTCCGTTGATAAATTATACAAGGCAGGAATTTCTGTAGGAATCAATACTGATGCTAGAGCCATATCAAATGTGACGTTAACACAAGAATATCAATTGCTGCAAGAAGTTTTTGGTTGGAAATCAAAGGATTTTAAAAAGTGTAATCTGGAAGCTATTGAGCACTCATTTGCTTCGGAAGAAATGAAAGAGAAACTTCGTTTGGAAATAGAAAGAGGGTATTCAGAATAAAAAAGCAATTTTTGTGCTATTTCGTTGTCGAATTATTTGGATAATCCGGACGTTCCTTGAACGATGACAACATGAACTTAACAGATATATAAGTGCTTATCTGTTTTACTTTCCTATCTTACAATACCAAATCAATCAATCCAAATCAATCAACTTATGGCTATTAAAGAAAAAGACGAAGGACTTAAACGTGTTATAGGTGTAACCGGGTTGTCCTTGAATATTGTCAACCTCACTATAGGAGCTGGTATATTCGTTCTTCCGGCCATTGTAGGGATTGAATTGGGAGGTTTCTCTGTTTTTGCCTATATCTTTTGTGGGCTCATGATGGCTGTGATCATGTTGTGTTATGCCGAAATTGGTACCAGAGTGACAAACTCCGGAGGGAGTTATGCATATGTAGAAGCGGCTTTTGGAGATTATGCCGGTTTTATAGTCAGCTGGCTGATGGTATTTGGCTGGAGTATTTTGGGAAGCGCTGCACTGATGAATATTATCGCCGATTCAATAGCGGTCGTCTTTCCTGTGTTTGCTGAAAAATGGTCGCGCGTGTTACTTTATGTGGTCTTACTTGGATTTCTATTAATCACCAATATCAAGGGGGCCAAGGAAGGTGTTGCTTTTATCAAGACGATTACCATTATCAAACTACTCCCATTATTGGCCATTATCATTTTTGGGATTAGCGATATCGATACAACCAACTTGTATTGGGAATATTTCCCTGGTTTTAAAACGTTTGGAAGTGCCACACTTGCATTATTTTTTGCATTCGCAGGATTTGAAACGGCCCTGGGCGCCAGTGGCGAAATTAAAAACCCACAACGCACCATTCCCTTAGGGATATTATTCGGAGGTGCTTTAATATTAATAATGTACTTATTGCTTCAAACGGTCATTCAGGGTATTCTGGGTGGTGATATGTCAGCCGTAAGGGATGCTCCTTTAGCAGCTGTGGCCGAGCAGCTTATAGGTCCTGTAGGAGGACTTGTATTGTTAATCGCAGCAGCATTTTCTTGTTTTGGGGCGGTCAGTTCGGATATTTTAAATACACCGAGGGTTATTTTTGCCGGTTCTAATGATGGTTTGTTTCCTAAGTTTCTGGGTAAAATCCATCCAAAATTTGCCACACCTTATTGGTCAATTACCTGCTTTGTGGCCTTGATTTTCGTATTCTCCGTTTGGGGTAGTTTTGAGCAACTCGCTTTGTTGGCGAGTGCTGCTATTCTATTGATTTACTTAATGGTTGTCCTGGCCACCATTAAGTTACGGCTAAAAGAAAAGAAAGGATCAGAAGAGATTTTTAAAATGCCAGGTGGGCTGTTGATACCGATTATCGCAATTGCCTGTATTGCTTGGTTGCTCAGTTCTCTCAGTAAGTCAGAGATAATTATGACCCTTGTTTTTATTGCCTTGGTAAGTGTTATTTATTTTGTCATGAAGTTTATTAAAAAGAAAGCGGGAGTACCTTAAAACTTTAATGCTTTAGTTTAATTGTAAGACGGACCTTTCAGGTGTTGCTATAGCCGAAAAAATGATAGTAGCCGTAGTAGTTAATCGCTTTGTACATATACCTCATATGCAGGATTTTCTCCGCCATGTATCAGTGATTTCTCATTGTTATTATCGGTTTTGATATGATAAATACCATAGGAATTATTGATGTAAAAGGTATTTTGATCAATAGGAACAATACTGTATTCCTGTACAAGCCCATCAAAATCTTTACGATGCAAGAATAAGGCGTTACCCCTTGATTGTATGGAAACAAAAGGCGCATTACTGTTGTAATTTCCATGATAAAACGGAAAATTTGAGGGGTCAATGTCGAAAAGCTTTTCCTCATTTCGTGAAGGATCTTCATGACTGAGGTATTGAAACAATCTGTTGTAGGCTTTCACAGCAGTGGTGCGACCTTCTTGAAGGGATCGAAGAAAATTGGGCCCGAACATTCTGTAGTAGAAATAGGCATAATTCATAAAACGCTGATCATGTAAATGAAAATCATACATTTCATCAGTCATTGAGCCAAGTTTGATGTCTTTGTACCATACTTTATCATCCCTTAAAAAAATGATATAATCAGCACAAACTTCAGCGACCAATCCCGAACTGGACATCATGCCAACTACGTCAAATTGGTAAAAGGCATCTAGATACATTTTTAAGCTGTCAAGCGATTCAGGAATGTTTTCCTGGTTGGACACAAAGCTTTTATACGTATTGTCTAAAACATCCACATTCTGATAGGTAGTAATCAAATTAGGGTATAAGGGGCTTTCTTTATAGGTTTTTAGTTCGACCTGTTCATTTATAATTGTACGCAATAAAGAGTCAGTTTCCAAGGCAAAATTAATCTGCCTATCTAAATATTGTATGTTTAAAATGAGTTCACTTTCAACCTTCTTGAGCTTAGAGATGAGTTGGTTCTTTTGTTTTTTAGACTCATTCATGTCGTTGACCTGGAGCGCGATTAGAATTCCTAAAACAACAAGTATTATTTCTCCAATGGCATAGCGGCTGTACTTTATAAATTGATTGTCGTCGGCAAGTTTTTTTCTTATTCTTCGAAAGAAAGGGGTCATATAAAGGTTGTTGATGCCTAAATATAATCAATTGCTTTTAATATACCTTTTGAGATGGTCTTTCAAAAGGGTTCGTTCAATGCAATAAAAAATTCTAATCAATTTTTTCAAAATCGGTTTCTGCGATTCTGTTCTTTACACTTAACAACAATCGATCATAGATTTTTGAGTGCATTTCAAATTCCTCCGGGCTCAGGATTTTTTCCAGTTCCTTATCCTGATTTTTGATCATTTCATCCATCTTCTGAACAATTTCTTCCTTGCTATTGCCCATATCCTTATCGTCAAGTCTTTGAATTTTCCCCATATAAGAGAGTAAAATAGAGGTGTAGAGACTTTCTTTTTCTTCGGAAAGATTCATTTGTTCAAATTCCTTTTGTATCCAATGTTGAATGTTATCTCTTTCCTCTACAGTAAATATTTGCACCTTGTTTTCTTGGTATTCTTTTTGTTTTTCTGTCAGTTCCTGTGCGCTAAGTCCGAATGAAAACATCGACATTAGAAAGGCAACCAACAGGAATTTATTCATTTTCATCATGATATGTTATTTCGAATGAGTGTTCAAATGTAGGATTTGTATGGAAGTAAACAAATAATGCTGCAAAATTCACAGCATTATGTAAAAAAAAATCTCTGAGTAATTGGTCCTCAGAGATTTTTCATCATTTGCGTAGTAAATGCTTTTTTAGAAAATTAATAGACAGGATTTTGAAGTGATGGCATTGGGCAATCACCTATTGCAGCGTGCAATGAAATAAAAGTTTCATCACTTTCATCATGCGATAGCCAAGGCAGTCCCTTAAACTCAAAAGTAGTTTCTCCTGCCACCATTTCATGCTGAAAAATCATATGCTTTTCATCTGTAATAATGACTTTGTTTTCTAAATCATGTTGAGGAACTCTGTCAGCACCTATGTATAAGTCTAATTGAATACTCGATGCTGCGTATTTGTCTTCAAGTACGTATTTTATATCTACATATGGTTTGCCATCGTCTCCTTCATACGCTTTGATAAATACTTCTCCTACTTTAGTAGCAGCAGGGTCCGTGATATTGCCATCCGTATCTTGAGGAGCACATTCCAGGGCGTTTACAATAAGAGACAGGTTATATTCCTGATCTTTCATTTCGGCAAAACTATATTTGTTTGACCAAAAAGTAAACATTGTACCGCCAAACCACATGTTCAGGCAGCATTTTTCATCCGGGTTTTGATAATCATTACCAAAACTACACCAGCATTGACAACATTGAGTAGTGTAATCTATATAATACCACCATGCATTTCCTGTACCATCATCACATCCTCCCCATGCAGTTTCACCGCTATTGTCGGCAATTACATCTGCATGAACTAAAACATAAAATTGATTATTTGTACATTCATCTCCCGGTTCAACGAGATCACTTAAAGGTATTTGCACGGTGACCTGGGTTTCATTTTCTTCAACATCAACCTTATAAGGAAACTGACCAGCAGGAGGTCTGCTACTGGGTAAACTGGTTACAACATCAATTTTGACCTGTTCGGTCCCTGATTGAAATCCTTCATCAGAAATTACAGTGACATAGAGGTTGTTGCCGTCATTTCCAACAATTACCTTTCCGGCATCGATGTTTTGACCTGCCCATAAACATTCTTCTTGTTCACCACAATAAGTAATCTTTTCGGGAATGGCAATTCGGTTAAAATCTTTGGTTTCCACAAAATCGTAAATGTCCAGGTAATCTGAACCTGACGGGTCACTTTTATTATCTTGACATGAAACAAAAAAAAGGAAATAGGTGAGCACACCAATAACTGGTAAGAACTTTTTCATAGCGAGGGGGTTTAAAGTTATACTGGGCCAAATATATAAAAAATTAATTAAAAGGGTTTTTATCAGACGTTTAGCACCTTAGTCCATGTTGTTAAATATTGAGTTAACATCATAATAATTGGTTTTATTATTTGTGTTATGTAGAAATCCATTCTTAAAAAATTCTTATTTTTAAAAAGCTAATCAAAAGTTGATTCTACGAATTATGGTAAACCTGTATAGCTATATCAAGGAGGTTGATACTTTCAGAAAACTGGAGGTAGATGAACTGCTGTTTGTTGAGTACACCTGTATGCAGGAAGAAACGAAGTTTGGAATATGGTCTGACAGTAATTATTTTGCTTTTATCACTTCCGGAAAAAAAATGTGGCGAAGTATTTACCACAATTACGAAGCTTCTCATGGAGATATTCTTTTCATCAAAAAAGGTGCGAACCTTACGCATCAGTTTTTTGATGACGAGTTTTGCGCTATTTTCTTTTTCCTCCCTGATGACTTTATCCAGTCGTTTATAAAAAAGCATGATTTTTTGTTAGAGAAAAAACAAAAAGATCTTTCGTCTCAGGATGCGGTAATACGTGTTATTCAGGATAGTATTCTAGATGGGTATGGAGCCTCTATAGCTGGTTATCTTCAGAAAGGCCAGCAAATTAATGAGCAATTACTCAGTCTTAAGTTCGAAGAGCTTTTAATGCACTTGTGCACGGATCCTGCTCATGAAAAGCTCAAGGATTATTTTATTTCACTTTGTCAGAGTAAGACCTATCATTTAACAAGAGTTATGGAAGAGAATTTTGGGTATTCACTAAAACTGGAAGATTATGCCCGGTTATGTCATATGAGTCTGTCGAGTTTTAAAAAGGTATTTAAGGATTATTATCAAACAACACCGGCTGTATGGTTAAAGAAAAGGAAACTCGATCTGGCCATGCATAAATTACTAACCACGGATTTACCTATTCACCAATTATCATTTGAATGCGGATTTGAAGATCCTTCTCATTTTATCAGGGTATTTAAAAAAGCCTACCAACAAACACCGCTTCAATACCGTCAGGAAAGACTAAATATCAAATAATAAGTGCATTTGACTTTTTAGTCGATTTATTCGACTTTTTGTCCTATCTCAAACCTTGCATGCTGCCTTAATTTTGTATCAACAAATTAATAATCATTTAAAAATCCAATTATCATGAAAAATGTAAACGCAGTATTATCGGTAAAGTTCAAATCAAATCACAGCCCTGAAAATTTAATGAAAACATGTACTGAAGACCTTGCAATCTTTAGCAATGTTCCTGGATTGGTTGAAAAATATTATATCGCCGAAGAGAGCACAGGAGCCATCAGTGGTATTTATTTATTCGAAACCAAAAGCGCGAGAGCTACTTTCTGGACCTCAGAATTGGCAGCTACTATCCCTGAAAGATACGCCGTTATTCCTGAAACTTTAAGAGTGGAAGAGTACGAAATGGCGATTGTATTGAGTGAAGCAGTTCCAGCATAACAGGATCCTTTTAACAACACAAATAAACCGAAATTCGACAAGGAATTTCGGTTTATTTTTGATTTTACATGAATTAAAATAAGATGTATACAGAGGGCATGTGGCAAAGCATTCACGTTCTATTTTAAAGGTTGTAATGAATCCTGGTTTTTTCTAACTGTTTTGAGCGATTCGTGTACAAGGTTTTATTGTATTATATTGTAGCTTTTTTATCTTGAATATCGACTGTAGTATAACGGAATTATCACTTTAATCCATTTAGATCAAATGAATAAAATTGTCTCAGTATTAGTATTATTTTTATGTGTAACAGGATGTAAAAAAGAAGCAGCCAATGTCTCTGAATCAATTAAGAACAAAACAATAGAATTTAGCTCCGATGACTATAGTGATCTTGTTGAGTTATTTCATGACTGGAGAACATTTGAGAACCCGCCGTTGTTAGAAGGCGCCCCTGATTACCGCGCCGAAACCTTCAAGAAAAGAGAGCCTCGGTTTAAAGAACTACAATCAAGTCTAAAGTCGATTGATACCGCAGGATGGCCTATAGCGCATCAGGTAGACTGGATGATTATTTGGGCAGAGATGAATGGCTATGATTTTAACCATCGCATATTAAAACCATGGGTGCGAGATCCGGCTTTTTACAAAGCGGTTTGGTCATATAAAAGTGATGTGCCGGCGCATGAAGGACCTACCAATCATGGGACAACAGAATTGTGGACCTATGAGTTTCCCTTATCAGACAAAGAAAGAGACAGTCTGATCAGTGATCTTGGAAAAATCCCACCTCTTAATGAGCAAGCCAAAGAAAACTTAACCGGGAATGCAAGGGATTTATGGATCACTGGTATTAGAGATATTAAACAACAAGCTACGGTGTTAAACCGGCTTACATCAAAAGAAGCTGTTCAAAAAGACCTGGAATTGGTAACCGTTGTGAATAAAGCCATCGCATCGACTAATTCACTGGTTGTCTGGTTAGAAGAGGAAGCTACTAAAAAAAATGGTCCATCTGGAATAGGCAAGGAGAATTACACCTGGTATTTACAAAATGTACATCTGGTACCCTTGACCTGGGAGGATGAGGTGATGATCTTAAAGCGTGAATTGGCCAGGGCCTGGACTTCATTAAAATTGGAAGAACATAGAAACAGGGATTTACCGAAATTAGAGGCGGCGAATTCACCGGAAGCCTATGATGAAATGGCAGATAAGGCCGCCAGAAGTTTGATAGACTTTTTAGACCAACAAAATATTGTGACTGTAAAGCCTTATTTCGAACCTGCCTTAAGAGAGCACTTAGGGGAATATATTCCAAAAGAAAAACGAAATTTTTTCAGCATTGGAGAACATTATGATCCCCGTCCTCTATATTCACATTTTTACCATTGGTTTGAATTAGCAAGAATGGAGCAGGAACCAAATAAAAGTGAGATTAGAAAAAGCCCTCTTTTGTATAATATTTTTGATTCGCGAAACGAAGGTACTGCTACTG
Organism: Lutimonas sp.; assembly: GCF_051011215.1. NCBI lineage: Bacteria > Pseudomonadati > Bacteroidota > Flavobacteriia > Flavobacteriales > Flavobacteriaceae > Lutimonas > Lutimonas sp. The sequence continues at coordinate 10,818 of NZ_JBPCUJ010000091.1, read as the reverse complement.
CAGTAGAAGAAATGTTTATGCAGGCCGGGCTATATGATGATAGTCCCAGAACCAAAGAAATTGTTTACATCATGATTGCCCAAAGAGCTGCACGTGGTTTGGGATCATTATATGCACATGCTAACGAAATGACCATGGAAGAAGCAGGAGGAATTCACTCTGAATACACACCTCGTGGTTGGATGAAAACGGAAAAGGAATTGCTTATCTTTGAACAGCACCTGTACCTCAGACAACCTGGTTATGGCACAAGTTATATCACAGGAAAGTATTTGTTGGAAAATGCCTTGGCTGATTTTGCCAGGATTCAGGAATTAAAAGGTAATAGCTTTGAAACCAAAGATTTTTTTGATCAATTAAACAGCATCGGTAATATTCCAATTTCTTTAGGTCATTGGGAAATGACTGGGGCTAAATCATTTAAAAACTTTTGAATGGACCATAGGACCTTAAGCTATATTAGGAGCCGAGATTCATTACAACAATCATACACAGACAGGCATAATAAAAAAAGAAAAATTAAATTAGAGTAGTTATGAGGCATTTCTTAAAATCATTATTATTAATTACAGGGCTGGGAATATTGAGTTCATGCAGTAATGTTGCTAAAAAAGATGCAGCCAAAGAAAAAGAGGATACGGCCGCAGTGGAACAACCTGTGGTGCAAAGAGTTGATGACGTAAAATCAGCCCTTAGTTCAGCAACAGGAAATTTTGACATCATCGCAACATTGGACCATCATAGAATGGCCAAAGACGAAGGCGTATATACACCGCCAGCCATCGCCATGATCTTTTCGGACAATCAAATTAACACGGGTATTTTATCCAAAGCGACCCCTTTGGTAGGATTAGACTTGCCCTTTAAAGTACTGGCCTATACAGAATCAGATACTGCCAAGGTCTCAGTTGCCTATACCTCTGGTGATTTTATTGCAAAAAGGCATGGTTTGAATATTGCTGAATTTAGGGACTTCAACAGGGCATTGGATGAAGTCTTAAAAGCAGTGGATAGTGATATGATCTCTCCTACCAGTCTTGACTCTGTTCAAAAAGGTTTTGGGATTGTTAGCATTACATCAGATTATGATTATACAACAACGGTGCAAAAATTAAGAGACATCGTCATGGCCCAGTCAGACACGAAGTGGTTTGGTGAAATTGATTATCAGGCAGCAGCTGCAGAGGCGGGTGTTGCTATCAATCCTAATATATTGCTCTTATTCGGTGGACCGGCTCCGGGAGGGAAGGCGATGATGACTTCACCCAAAATTGGTTTGGATGCTTTTTGCCAGAAACTGTTGGTCTACCAGGACGGTGAAGGTAAGGTTCAGGTGGCTTTTAATGATATTGTTGCCTTCGCCAGGCTCTATTATGGAAGTAATACCAAACCTCAATTGATGATCAACCAGCGTCTTACAGCCACTTTTTCAAAAGCGATCAAAAAAGCCAACTAAAAGGCTGAAATTGTAAAAGCTTCATTTTAAAGGGTCTGCGAAAAATTTCGTAACTTGAAGGGAATTATTAATGCAATTAACCCTTTATCATGAAAAAACTATGTTTAATTTTAATTGTGATGCTTTTTGCGGGTTCCTTGAACGCACAAATTAGTTATTTACAATACCGTCACGTACCTGCTGATCAGGAAGAGAAATTTGTAGAACGCGAAACCAAGCATTGGTCTAAAGTGGCCAAATCTGCCATTGACAAAGGCCAGATGCTGTCCTGGTCGTTATGGAAAAAAATTGGTATTACCAATGCCAGTGATACCACACCCAACTATGTTATTGTAAATTCTTTTGAAAGCCTTGAGAATATGGATATGAACAAAATCTGGAATAGCAATATGGATGCTTTAGGCGATGTAAAACCTGAAGACGTAGAAACCATGTCCATATCGACAGTAACGTTTGACTATTTTATGCAATCTGAAGATCGCATAGATGGAAGCTATAAATTTGCGCTTGTTAATTATGCCAAGCCGACTGACCTCACAGCTTTTATTCAGGAAAACAAATCACTTTGGAGGCCTTTACATGAGGGGAATATCAATAATATCATGAATGGAATGACATCCTGGGGCATGTCTTCTGTGATTTATCCAACAGGAAATCAGGATCGTTTTTCGGTTTACACTGTGGATGGGTTTAACAAACTTACTGATGCCCTTGATTATTTACGCTGGACCGAAACAGGTTCTAATTCTCCCAATGCAGCTGCCTGGAATGATGTGTTGGATAAAACAAAGATGGATGACCTGATGCCGAACGGCTTCGAGCGCAGGATTATTTATGAAAGAGTCATGACTGTTAAGAAATAACGTTCATTTAACAAAAGAACCTCGGTAATACTGAGGTTTTTTTATGTCCTTTTCTCAAGAAATCTGCACACAAACATTTTGTGCTTGTATTACGGATTTCCGCATGGATTTATCGTGTCAGAATAGTACATTTACAGGTTTGTTAGGGGATCATAAATTTAATTTGTTATGAGAGTTTCAGCGCAACATCTAAGGGGTGTGTTTGAGTTGTTTAATTGTTTTTTTAGTCTTAAATATCTGCTGCTTTTACCAGCACTGTTTTTATTGGGCTGTTCTGATGATGCCGAAGAGACAACTTTGGTTGCTCAGGATTTTATTCTGCGAGTAGATGAGAATCCGGAAGAGAATATGGTCTTGGGAAAGATGTCGGCAAGCACTAATAAAGGCACCATAAATTATCGTTTAATGTCTCAATTTCCGGCAAATTCAATAAGTTTGAATTCCGCGAGCGGGGAGATAAAAGTAAAGAATGTCGCTCATTTTGATTTTCAGAAAAACCAAAGTGTTGACGGGGTTGTTCGTGTGTCGAACGGTGAACTTTCTAAAACGGTGAATATTATCATCAAGGTAAACAATGTGAATGAAGTGACGCTAAGTGATTTCACAACAAGTATCTATGAAAATCCTGAAGAATATCAGTTGATGGGTACCGTGGAGGCCACCACGGAAGTGGGAAACATCCTTTATTCGATTGTATCACAAAGCCCTGAAAATTCCTTTTTTATTATACCTGACACAGGTGAAATAATCGTTGACCAGCCTTCAAACTATAGCTATGAAAAAAACCAGGTGATAACTGGTGAGATCATGGCCAATAGCAGGGGAGCCAGTGATGTGGCACAAGTAACAATAACCATTTTGAAGCTCGAGCCAGGGCAAGTGGTGGGTGATTTTGTTATCGAAAACCAAACAGATTTAGATGAGTTTGCTGCTGGTAATTATAACCTTGTGACGGGATCCTTATTTATCACCTATGACGGCAATGGAGACCCTTTTACTTCTTTGAAACAACTTTCTGGGTTAACACAGGTTAGTAGTAACTTGACCATATCCGATGTAAGCAGTTTAACCGATCTCAGTGGATTGGAAAACCTGACGAATGCCGGTGGAATAATTATCAGCAATAATAGTTTTTTGAGCAATGTTGATGCGCTTTCAAATGTAAACACTGCTTTATTTCTGGAGTTTTCTAATAATGAAAGGCTGGACGATTTCTGTGGTCTTCAAAACATCTTGACTAAACATAAATATATTGAATCTGCAGAAGCAGCAAAATCGAATACGGTTCCACCTTTGCCACCTTTCACCTTTACCCTTAGAGACAACAAGGCAAACCCTAAAATTGCGGATATTTTGGCCTTGGACTGCAATTGATTTAATTTTTTTTTTTCATCAATAGTAAACCTAATTGTAGTTCTCGTATCTTGTATTTTATAATTTAGAAGGAACTTTCTATGCACTTTTCAAGGGGTTTATTTTTAGGAAGCCTGGTTTTGATGTTGATCTGCAGTCATCAGAGCTGGTCTCAGTTAGATACCTTATCGGCTAAAGAACAACTAGGTGGTGATGGATATCGTGAAGGGCAGTATCCCGGATTAGGCCGCGCTGCCTCGGAGATTTTTTATTCTGATAAAAGAGTCACTTTTTCGGGATATGCAGAATTGGCCAATGTGTTTAACGGAGGACAACCGCGGGATTTGAGTTCGGGGGATCTGGAATTATATTTTAATCAATTGTATCGTATCACACCTTTTATTGGGGTGAGAATTAATAATAGCATTTTCCTGACAGCTGAATTTGGTGTTGAGCACCTTGAAGGAAATGGAGAAAGTGAAACTCATTTTTTTCCTGAACTATATATGGACTTCATTGTGAAAAAATGGATGAGTTTTAGAGCAGGATTGCAGCCTTTAAATATCGGGTATATCAATAATAATGAAGAACCTTTGCTTTTTTCAAGTGTAAATCGTCCTGAAGTGGAAAGACTGATCCTACCTACCGAATGGATAGAAGCAGGGGTTACGGTCTATGGTGATGTTTTAAATAAAATCAATTATGCGGTTGGTTTTACAAATGGAGTACTGGCCAAAGATTTCACCTCCGCCAGTTGGATCCGGGGAGGTGCCGAAGGTCAGCTCGAATCATTTAATAAGCTGGCCATTAATGCCCAGCTTAATTATTTGCCGGTGAATAATGTGACGCTGAGTGCGAGTACTTATTACAATGAATCAGGGCGGGATGAAGTCGTTATAGTTGACGGTGAAAGCCGCAAAGTATCTGCACCGGTTACTGTTTTTTCTGGCTATGCCCGTTGGGACTATAAGGCATTTAGTTTAATAGGAATGGGAACCTTTGGAACTTTGGGTGAGACGGAGGAAGTGTATTTGCTTACTGAAGAAAACCAGGGAGTTGGTCAGGTAATTGGTAAGGAAGCCTATGGATTTTATATAGAACCTAGTTTTGATGTTTTAAAGGCCTTTGGAAAGTCTGAGTCCAAGGACCCGGTTCCAGGTCATTTTTTCACCATGTCAAATCCTGAGTTACCTGTTTTTGTGCGATATGAGCGATTGGATACACATAGTAAGGTAGCTCCGGAATTACAAAACTTAGACTATGTTCGCAATAATCTAAATATTTGGATGGTTGGATTGAATTACAAACCCAACCACCATATTGCCCTTAAATTTGATGTGCGATTCAGAGATAACCTCGATCCTCAGGATGATGTTCCCGAGTCGGAGACCTTGTATGAATTGGGTATAGGGATAGAATTTTGATTTTTTGTAAGAAAACAGAATAAGGAACTCGCTTTGATTCAAGAAATTGTTCATGGTTTCAGTACACGTCGAAATTCTTAATTAGAAAATCATACCGCAACATTTGTCAATCTTTAATTATTCAATTACCCTTAGGAGGGTATTTGCAAACTGTTTAATAAAGATTATTTTCAAGGCATTAAAAATTGCTTTAGAAAGCTTGTATTTATGGTGAAAAACTACTTCAGAATTGTTTTATTGCTAACATTGTTGTCCTCTGGTTCGCTAATAGCACAGCAACATGATGTATGGAGGCAAACAGATTTGAATTTCTCTGAAGTCCGGCATGAAAATAAATATCAAGACAAAAAAGAGTATCAGGCTTTTGAATTAGAACTGGAGGATTTAAAAAACAGACTACATGCTGGTTTACATATTCTGAATGATGCGAAACAATCAAAAATGGAGGTTCGGTTTCCATACAAAGGCAGGATGGTTTCTTTTTTGGTAAAAGAATCTTCTGTGATGCATCCCGATCTGGCACAAAAATTTCCAAATAACAAGTCCTACTCAGGCAGAGCTGTTGATAACTCGTCGGTGAAAATCAATTTCAGCGTGAATGCGCTGGGGCTTCATGCTATGATTCGTGATTCTTCAGGAAAGGTTTATTATATCGACCCGATCCGAGTAAAAGATCAATCAAATAAGCGGCTATATCAGCTCTATAATAGAGAAGACATCGTGTCGCCAAATAAGGGATTTAGTTGTAATATCGAACAAGTAGAGTATTCGCTGCAACAAGGGAAGACTTCTGTAAAAAATAATGATCAAAAACTGCGTACATATCAATTGGCATTGGCAGTTACCGGTGAATATTCTCAGTTCCATATCGTCGATCAAAACGCAGAAGGAGCCAGTGAAGCAGAGCAAAGGACCATTGTTATGTCGGCCATGGAAACAGCATTGACCAGGATCAATGCCTTGTTTTTAAATGACCTGGCAGTTCAATTACAATTGACAGCTGGAAATGAAAAACTAATATACTTGGATCCAGATACGGACCCTTATACGAATGATCAATTAGGAATCATGCTGAATGAGAATCAGAAGAATTGCGATAGTACAATTGGACCTGAAAATTATGATCTGGGGCATGTTTTTAGTACCTATGAAGAGGGAGGAGTAACGGAAGCCATTGGAATTGTTTGTAGAGATGGACTAAAAGCCAGGGCGGTTACCGGGTCTGCTTTGCCAAAAGGCGATCGTTTTTATTTTGATTATGTAGCACATGAATTCGGGCATCAGTTTGGAGCATATCATACCTTTAACGGAGATTTAGGTTACTGCGATGGAAGCACAAATCGAACCAGTTCTATGGAGCCCGGAAGTGGATCTACCATTATGGGATATGCAGGTTTATGTGCTGAGCAAAACGTTCAGTTACAGAGTGATTTATATTTTCATTCGGTAAGCATTAAAGAAATAGGGTACTTTGTTTCAGGAGCAGGAGAAAGCTGTGCTAAAGTGACTGCTCTTGAAGATAATCGTACTGCACCTAGCGCTGCAGCCGGAGATGATTTTACCATTCCAATAGGAACTGCTTTTAAATTGGTTGGTAAAGGAGAGGATGCTGACAATGACCTGCTCAGTTATTGCTGGGAACAAATAGACAACCTTATTGGTCGTGTTCCACCAACTGGGAAAGATAAAATAGGAACTTTGTACAGGTCCTATCCACCAGTAGAAAGTGAAACCAGGTATTTACCAGCCCTGAAAGAAATGAAAAATGGGCTGTTGTCAACAAGATGGGAAGTTACTCCTGAGGTATCAAGAGAGTTGAATTTTAGTCTTACGGTGAGAGATAATAATACGGAGGCAGGGCAGGTAGCTATGGACGAACTGAAAGTAACAGTGACCGATGCAGCAGGACCTTTTAAAGTGATTTCTCATAATACTTCCAATTTGGTTTTGAAACAGAATTCCGATCAATTGGTGGAGTGGGATGTAGCAGGTACTGATGCTAATGGATTGAATGTATCAAGAGTAAATATTTTATTATCCACTGATGGAGGTCTTTCCTTTCCCACGGTATTGGCCAGTGAAACCAATAATGATGGCTCAGAGCTCATTAGATTGCCCTTTTTTACAGCTGGCACTTGCTATATCATGGTGGAAGCAGTGGACAATTTTTTCTTTGCATTAAATAAAAAGGCATTTTCTATAGGGGAGAATAATAATTTTTGCGATGATCAAACAAGCTTTGACGCGCCTTTGTTGATTCCTGATAATGATCTTGGCGGTGTAATCTCGAGCCTCACAATAGAAGAGGACATGTATATTGAAGATTTGACCGTCTCGGTTGAAATTGAGCACTCCAAAGTGTCAGATGTCACTATAGAGTTGGAAAGTCCTGAAGGAACAAAATCCGCACTCTTAATTAAGGCTTGTAGTGGAAGAAGATCAGATATTAAAGTGGAGTTCTCCGATCGTGGTGAGGTATTAAGCTGCAATAGTTCTTCACCTGAAATCAGTGGTGTCATAAAACCGGTGGTTCCATTAACTTCTTTTGCGGGTGAAAATGCGAGGGGTAAATGGAAGTTAAAGGTGGTAGATTCAACAATTAACGAGGTCGGTAGTTTGCTTAGCTGGGGTATCACAATTTGTTCTTACGACGAGGTTTTAGCGGCTAAAGATTTTAAATTAAAAGGATTTAATCTTTATCCAAATCCTACTGACGATAGTTTTGAGCTAAGTTTTGATTTAAAGGCGGCCCAGGTAGAATTGATTTTATACGATGCTTTGGGGCGAAGTGTACTGCAAAAATCATTTGAAAGCAATGCTTTAAGATTCAGGGAGCGCATACATACATCTCATTTAAAGGCAGGCCTCTATTTTTTAAAAATTGTACATGGGAAGGATGTTGTTATGAAAAGAGTTTTAATTAAGTAGGTCACTCCGATGATCTTATAATCATGGCAGGGTTGAAGTAAATCAAGGTTTAAAGTACCTTCGGTAAATCAGAATCTATTATTCGGTATTGATCAATCTCCATTACTCCATTGTCGCTTGTTTTTTCCAGAGTTGAATTTCTTATATTTACGCGTTTTTAAAATAATAGAATTAGATGAAATTAGTTAAAAGATTGTTGGTAGTGATGGTTGCGTTTCTTGTGTTTGCATGTAATAACAAGCCAACGGTTCCTGGTCAAAAGGTAGAAGTGAGAAAGAAAATTGAAATGCTCACAGATCATGGAACCATGGTGATTGAGCTATACAATGAAACACCGCTGCATCGTGATAATTTTATAAAGCAGGCCAGGGCAGGAATGTATGACAGCGTACTTTTTCATCGGGTGATTGATTCTTTTATGATTCAAGGAGGTGATCCTGATAGCAAATATGCCAAGGCTGGTGATACCTTAGGTAATGGTGGCCTTGACTATAAAATACCGGCTGAATTTAATCCGAATTTATACCACAAAAAAGGAGTTCTGGCGGCGGCGAGAGATGGTAATATTGAAAGGGCTTCGAGTAGTACCCAGTTTTATATAGTGGAGGGAAAAGTGTTTAATGACAGCCTTCTTGATCAGGCCCAATTAAGAGTAAACACATGGCTGGCGGAACATTATTTTAAATTGGATCCAAAAAACAAAGCCTTGCTTGATTCTATGCAAACAGCGTTGCACAAGGAAGATATGGAGAAATATGCCGTGTATAGCGAGCATATTCATAGTATGTCTAAAAACTATACCAATTTTAATCCCTACCGCATTAGTCCTGCTCAAAGAGAGGTCTATAAAACGATAGGCGGAACACCCCACCTTGACCAGAATTATACTGTATATGGCGAAGTAATTGAAGGGATGGAGGTAATAGATGCTATTTCGTCGGAACCAACAGGGGCTATGGACAGACCTGTAACTGATATTCGAATTATTTCCGTGAAGTTAGTTGAATAACCTTCCTTGATTCTTTTTTATTCTTCGATATAAATCACATAGGGTGTAGTGATCTGCGTACTCATGTCATAAGAATTGGCAGAAAGCGTATTTCTAACGGATTCACCAGTTACGATGGTGCCGTAGATTCTTAGATTCTCGTCTGTTTTGCTCAATAATCTGAGTGTTCTGATTTCTCTATCCTCGTGTTTTTTAGTTTCGTCCTGGATAATTTGGTACTCGCTGATAGACTGTTCATAGGCAACAGGGTTAAGTTTGAGTAACAAAGTTGAATCTTGAATTTTTACGAAGGAACCTTCTTTAAAAGCTACAGGCATTCTGCCAACCATACCATCATCTAACTTGTAGGTTTGAGCCGAAGCGCTCAAAGCGAAAAGAAGGGTGTAAAAAAAGAATAATCTAAAGTAATTTTTTCTCATACTCAGGGGATTAAGTTATTTAAAATTACAGCTGCTATCATCTTTGTTCAATGACGTGCGTCAAAGGTACGGGTGATTTTGGTCATTGAAAAGCACGTAAATGATCGAATTGTGTACTATATTAACCCTGATGGTTTGATTTTAATATGCTACTTTTTTTTAATCTCAGGTATTTGAGAAATGCATGTCAGTCGGGAAGTCCTACTTTTAGTTTCTTGCATTATTTTCTTTTGTAAACTAATTACCACTTTTCAAAATTCAGAAATTTCCAATCAACAATCTATTATTTCACTCAATTTTAATGCTTTGTAAAAGGTATTTCATATTGTACGGAATACCGTAATAACAACTCTTTTTTTGATATTACATTTAGGCCGATTTTTAGCATTCAACTGTTATTTAGAATCGATTAAAATATTTGTATTCACCAAATATCCCTGATTTCGCTATTGTCAGGAGATATTCGATTAACGAATTTTGGTAGCCTTGAACATATAATAAACTATATGAATTTATATATCAATCACAAACTTACTTTATGAAAAAGCCCATCGAAAAGTTCATTTTATTTTTAGCAATATCTCTTTTTATTTCTTGTTCTGGAGATAGCACTGATCCTGTTATCAACCTTCCAGTCGATGATCCGAAAGAACCAGAATTAAAAGACTTTCAATTAGTTAAAAAAGTAAAGAATCTCATTAGATCTTCAGGAGAGAAGTATGGATCTGTCGAGACTATTGTTGAAGACAGCGTGCTCATGTATATTCTACATAAGGATGCTGACGATGTAACAACTTCCGAAGAGCGGTTTGAGTATAATGGGAATGGAATTCTTAGTCGCCATTTGTTCTATAAGAGTGATGAGCTGGTTAGAGTAAAAGAACTTAGTTATGACGATCAAAATAGGGTTGTTAAAATGGATCAGGTTTATCCAAAAACACCTATTAATGATCAAGTCTCGACTTACTCATACGACGTTGACGGAGAAGTGCATGCCAGCCATGTTTTAGCAAATGGTCATTCATATATTCAAGTATTTAAATTAAAGGATGGTTTTATAGTTGAGGAACTTGATGAGGCCGGTGAATTTCTTACGAGTATTGAGATTAGCAATGATAATGTAACCTATATGGCCGATCAGGTGGGTGGAATTTTTTATTCCTATGAGCCTGATGGAATAAACCCTATGAACTTTTATCAGGGTTTGTTTGGAGAACCAAAATTCAATCTGGCTTTATTTCATGAAAACCTTCAAGATGCCGTCGAATATTATTCTGTTGGTTTGGTAACCGAACGAAACTTTCAGGATGCAGGATTTAAACAAATCAACGAGTATACTTTAAACGAGGTTGGCCTTCCTATGACT
>NZ_JBPCUJ010000090.1:0-5018 GCF_051011215.1 Lutimonas sp. | reverse complement strand
CATTGAAAGAATCAAAAAAGATTGCAAGTATTAAAAAATACTGGAGAGAGGAGAATTATATTGAAAAGAATGAGATTATTAACAGCGATCATAATATAATTGATCAAATTAGTCAGTTTTTTGCGGCAGGGTCTTTTTACTATTATATCTTCAATTTTGCGACTTTAAAGATTGAATATGTCTCTGAAAATGTAAAAGAAGTGTTAGAAATCGAGCCGGAAGATTTAAGTCTTGAAACACTGCTGGGAAGTTATCATCCGGACGATTTAGACAAACTTCATGATAAAGAAAAGACAGCTTCAGAATTTTTGTTTAAGCAAATTCCTCCTGATCATATCATAGATTATAAGGTTGTTTATACGAACAGGGTTTTAACAAAATCAGGTAAGTGCAAAACAATTCTTCATCAGGCCAAGGCGATCAGCACAACAGAGGATGGCAGAATAATGAAGGTGATTGGCGTTCATGCCGATATAAGCTACTTAGAGGCGCCTATTGATCACAAAATTTCTTTTATAAGCTATAAGCATGAATCTTATTTTTCACTGCCAACCGGCGAAAAAAAGTTAAGCTTTAAGAGTAAGTTTTCAGCCAGAGAAATTGAAGTAATTAAATCTATTTCAAACGGAAATACGGTTGAAGAAATAGCCAAGCTTCTTTTTATATCTGAACACACCGTCAGAACCCATAGGAAAAATATTCTTAAGAAGGCAGATGTTAAAAATAGTATTCATCTGATTACGAAATGTATTAGGGAAGGGGTTATTTAGGAATGCTTGATCACTTTGGCATACTTTTGACGAAATTTACTTGAATGCGTCTTAATCAACCATTTTAACTGATAATTCAAAGATTCGCAATTCGCCATTAGGGAAATAAAACAGATCACCATATTAATCATCTAGCTTATTAAAAAATACTTCAGAATTATAAAGACCACATTAATTAACTACCGGTTATTTTTCTAACAATCGATGCATAATATGCTGAAAATACGACATCATAAAGAAAAAACATGACATCATTATTCTCAGTTTGTTCATATACAAAACCAGCCTGTGATTTGAAAACGAGCCTCAGAAATTCAACTAACTATTTGAATATGATTTGTATCTTTAAGAAGATTTAAAAAAGTATGAAATGAGAAATAGTATAAAACTTTTATTTTTATCCTTGGTTTTTCTTTCTTGTGAGAGTGACGCCGATAAAAACCTTGATAAACAAGCCGATTGGAAGAGCAGGAAATCAGATATTGTCAATTTCGATAATTACATTCAGGGTAAAACCTATCTTCCGGTTTATTCACATATTTATCATATTCATGAACATAAAACATTTGACCTTACAATTACAATCAGTATTCGTAATGTGTCTATGACTGATTCAGTTTATATTTTACAAGCTGATTATTACAATACCGTAGGAAAGAATGTCAGGCGGTATTTAAAAGATCCAATTTTTTTAAAACCCTTGGAAACTGTAGAGATAATTATCGAAGATCGCGATATGGAAGGGGGTTCTGGCGCTAATTTTATATTTGATTGGGCGATGGAAAATGATAAAAACCCTCCTTTGTTTGAGGCAGTTATGATTTCACCCTATGAGCAGCAAGGATTAGCATTTTCAACAAGAGGCGTAAGAATATTTGAATAAAATTGGACATTCAGTTAAAAGTTTGATTCTTGAAATATTCCTCCGGGAGTATGAAGAGCAATTAAAGAATAGAAAAGAATGAAGTATAAGCATTTCACCTTAGGGATACTCAAAAAATTGAGACATTCACTTTTAGATCTGATTCCAATAATTGTGGTGGTTGTTTTTTTTCAAAGTGTTGTTATACGGCAGCCATTTCCACAAATTGGGGAAATTATATTTGGTTTTCTGTTCGTAATAGTAGGTTTGATGTTTTTCATAGAAGGCTTGGAGATTGGATTGTTTCCAATTGGTGAGTCGATGGCTTATGCCCTTGCAAAGAAGGGAAGCCTTGTTTGGTTATTGATTTTTTCCTTTGTCCTCGGGTTTTCTACAACAATAGCAGAGCCCGCCTTAATTGCTATAGCAAAGGAAGCCTCGATAATATCATCCAATGCGGGTTTAATTGAGAATAATCAAGAAACGATGTATTATTACGCTCTGGGTTTACGACTAACTGTTGCTTTTTCAGTTGGCTTAGCCATTGTTATTGGAGTATTACGAATACTTAAAGGTTGGCCTTTGTATTATTTAATCATCGGTGGATATATTTTAGTTATGTTGATGACCATAATAGCTCCCAAAGAGATCATTGGTTTGGCATACGATGCCGGAGGCATTACTACCTCTACAATTACTGTTCCGCTGGTAACAGCATTAGGAGTTGGGCTCGCTACAGTGATCAAGGGGAGAAGTCCATTAACAGATGGTTTTGGACTGATTGCCTTTGCTTCGCTTCTGCCAATGATTTTTGTGATGGTATATGGCTTATTTTGGTTTTAAGAAATAGATAGAATAATGATAGACTTTGTAAAAGATTTTGTTCTGGAATTGTTTGCTACATTGAGAGATGTATTACCTATTTTGGTAGTGATTGTTTTTTTTCAATTAGTGGTGCTTAAACAACCCATACCACATCTTAAAAAAGTAATTCTTGGCGGGGTTTATGTGGTAATTGGACTTGCGCTGTTTTTAATGGGATTAGAAAAAGCACTTTTCCCCATAGGAAAGATCATGGCAACTCAATTATCTGATCCAGAATTTTTAGGAACCTCATTAGGCGGACCCTCAGACTGGCGATCGTACTACTGGATTTATATTTTTTCCGCATTAATAGGTTTTTCTACAACAATAGCAGAACCCTCACTCATTGCTGTTGCTATAAAAGCCGATGAAGTTTCTGCAGGAACAATAAGCCAGGGAGGACTTCGCGTTACTGTGGCATTAGGAGTGGCTTTTGCATTGGCGCTCGGAACATTCAGGATTGTTACAGGAACTTCATTGTTTGTCTACATCATGGCAGGTTATATTCTAGTAATTATCCAGACATTTTTTGCTCCTAAAAACTTGATTGCCTTGGCCTATGATTCGGGGGGAGTTACCACTTCAACTGTAACTGTTCCTATCGTTGCAGCACTTGGTTTAGGATTGTCGAGTACAGTGCCAGGAAGAAATCCAGCGATTGACGGATTTGGGTTGATCGCATTTGCTAGCTTGTTTCCAATTATTACGGTATTGGGATATGCACAAATCATGGAATTAAAAACACGATTGTTTAAAATAAAAATAAAAAGAGATGAAATTTAAATTGATCATGGCCTTTGTCAAACCCAATATTACGGATAAGGTGGTTGACGCGATGAAAGAAGCAGGAGCCACCGGGGCAACAATTGTACCGGCCCGGGGAACTGGTATGCATGAGGCAAAGTCCTTTTTTGGACTTAGTATTGAGGATAAAACGGATATTGTAGTTTTTCTTGTAGAGGAACACGTCGTAGAAAAGCTTATGAAGGTGATACAGTTAGCGGGTAAATTTGATCAGCCGGGAACGGGTATAGCCCTTGTTTTACCTGTAGAACATATCGCCGGACTCGATAGTCAAATGAAAAAGTTTAAAGATCAGGCCCGCGATAAGTATTTTTAGGGTAATTGAATATAGTATTTCTCATAGATAAAATGAGTGAAATGCATGGGTCAGAGTTTTTCTTCCATAAAAAACATGACCAGATATAATTAAAAAAAAACAGTACACATGGATACAAAAAGAAGTTTTCAGAGTGCCAAGGATGTCATGACGAAAAACGTAGTTTTCGTAGATGGTATGGCTACTGCCAAAGAAGCGGTTGATTTAATGCGTAAAGAAAATGTAGAAGCTTTAATAGTCAAAAAGCGACATAAACAAGATGCCTACGGGATTGTGATAGTTCATGATTTTATAAAAGGTGTTATTATTCCTGAAAAAACTTCGGAGGAGGTTAATATATTTGAGATTATGTCAAAGCCGGCTATCAGCGTACCAGCTAATATGGACGTACGCTATGTTGCAAGTTTACTTATGACGGTTGGGCTGAGGATGGCTCCGGTTGAAGAAAATGGTGAATATATTGGAATGGTATCGCTGTCCCATCTGATTTTGGACAACATATTATTCTAGTATATAAAACTTCTGAAAAAAAGAATCTCCGCACTGATCGTATTTGAAAGGAAATGGATTCTTGAAGGTTTTCACTATCAGTAATTATCGGATACTTATATTGAATTTCAAAAAACCGAGCCGCTGAGGGTTTATTATTTTTTGTTTTCTCTAATAGTTTTGATAAGAAATATCGAGAAAAATTGCGGGAATTAGCTTCGCTGAGTCCCTGTCCGAACAAAGTCAAACAAAAAACCAACATCCGCTTCGCGTCTGTTATTTTTTTTCGGTATTTGATTTGAAGTTTTGAGGATGTTGCGGGAATTAGCTTCGCTGAGTCCCAGA
This sequence comes from Lutimonas sp., assembly GCF_051011215.1. Lineage (NCBI taxonomy): Bacteria > Pseudomonadati > Bacteroidota > Flavobacteriia > Flavobacteriales > Flavobacteriaceae > Lutimonas > Lutimonas sp. The sequence continues at coordinate 568 of NZ_JBPCUJ010000090.1, read as the reverse complement.
CCGAACAAAGTCAAACAAAAAACCAACATCCGCTTCGCGTCTGACATTTTTTTATTTTAAGACAGCACTTGTGAGCGAGCTCACGCACTGTCTTAAAACAAAAAAAACCAAGCTTATTCAGCTTGGTTTTTTACCATTTGTACTCGGAGCGGGACTTGAACCCGCACGAACATTACTGCTCATTGGATTTTAAGTCCAACGTGTCTACCAATTCCACCATCCGAGCATTGAATTGGTTATAATTAATGGAGCGAAAGACGGGATTTGAACCCGCGACCCTCACCTTGGCAAGGTGATGCTCTACCCCTGAGCTACTTTCGCATTAGTTTTAGTCAATGAACAAAGCAATTTAAAATTGCCAACCTAATATCTAAATGCATCATCTATTTCTTATTAGGCAGGCGCAAATTTAATACATTTTAATAAATCGCAAAGCTTTTTTGTCCATATTTTTAATATTTTTTTATGCAGTTAATCTTAATTAATGGATATATTTGCACCGATTTTAAAAACAGGCATTTAGCAAGGTGGAAGCGGTAGTAGTAAAACATAATATTTTAGGCGATCT
>NZ_JBPCUJ010000089.1:0-9232 GCF_051011215.1 Lutimonas sp. | reverse complement strand
TCATGAAATCTTTAGATAAGATGCCTTCAGCTTTTTCAAATCTTTCCACAGTTTTTGCAGTTGTGGGCTTTTTTGAAGTTATATCTCTTACTTTTTTCGCTTTCGGGTTTAGCGTATGATTCGTATGCACGGCATAATTCCCTTCATAGGATTTTACACTGTAGACATTTCCTTTTCCGGATACTTCTAAGGATTCTACCTTATTTCTATCTCCAACCATATAATTCATAGATTGAGCCGAAGGAACACTTGCTAAATATTTTTTAGCTTGTTCAATATTTTTTGTCTCAAGAATTTTTCGATTATTAAAAGCAACTGGTAGGCCTCTTGTGTTTCTTTCCATGTCAACGATGATATTACAACCAACTCCAACACCGTAATTATTTACGCCATTTTGAGCAAAAGTTCCCGCAAAACCTGTCTGAAGAATCACTACATCGCTATCAGGATCAATAATTTTAGTAACCACGACTCTATCACTAAAAATTCCCATTAAATCGTTATTGTGTGTAACAAAATTTGGAAGATCAGTTCTCCCGTAAACTCCTGTCGTAGTGCAATGAGCAACTTGTTCTGCATTTGCTCCTTTTTCCATTAGAAAAGCTAAGTATTCATCTAGACTGTTGTATAAAAACAAGACTTCCAAACTAATTTCTGAACCCTTTGCCATTCCTTCTAATTCTGAATAGAGGTTAGGAGTATATTTTTTAACGTCATTTAAATAAGTTGTTTTTGATATAAAATCAGCGGCCATCTCGTCACTATTCTTATATTCAGAATGTTCGGTTATCCAAATATCAAAATCATATATAGATTCTTGAATAATAGTTTTCAAGGCTGAACCTTGTTGGTACCCTTTACCAAAGGCCGTCGGGGCATCAATTTCCAAGTAATAAATACCTTCTCGATTTTCTACCTTGGGAATTTCAATATCCTTTTTGGAAAAACTGGTAATAATTATTGCGATTGTCGCAAGAATTGAAATTGTGACTGTTCTAAATGTTGAATTTTTCATTTTATTAAATTTTAGATTATTATTTTTTGATGTTTGAAGGTTTTAGATTGCCCTTCATTTATAACAGGGACAATACCTCTAAAAAACCCTAATTAAAATTGAAAAAAATACAAATTCTTGGATCTATAGTTTTTCATGGTGTTAGTAAATAGGCTTTGCTTTAATTAAAAAAGCTGCTCTTTCCTTAAGAAGGATAGAGCAGCTCGTCTCATATTACCTTATATCCATCATTACCAATCAGCTTCGGGAAGCACTACAGCTTCCGGAACGTCAATCTCTGGAACCACAGGGTCAACGATAATAATATCTCTGTCATGATAATATGGAGCTCCATAACCGCTATTTCTGTGGTGCATATGATTTACAGAATTTGTTTTATTTGCTGTTGTTCCAGATGATGCGCCACAACTAGTTAAAAATGATGAAGCTGCAATTGCTAATCCTAAAATTAATGTTACATGTTTTTTCATAATTGTATATTTAAATTACTATTCTGGGAAAAATCAATATATTTTATTGACCTTCATTTAAAACAGGGTAATAATTCTAATAAAACCCTAAAAAATTATAAATACTTGTAAATAAGATGACTATAAACTTGTTATAGCTTGCTGAGTTCTAAATAAAGAGCACTAAGGGCTACAAATAATTCTTGAGAAGACTTATTTTAGTATTTTTATATTTGTAAATTATTCATTTCAATTTTTCTATATGCATAACAAAAAAAATGAGGTTACGCAAATACTACAAAACATAGATAGCGGCAACCGGTCAGCAGATCTTTACCCCTTGGTTTATGATAATCTTCATGATATTGCCGAAAAATTGTATCGAAGAGAAAATCCGGGGCATACACTACAACCCACTATTTTAGTAAATGAGGCCTATTTGAGCCTTGTGGATCAGGATCATATTGATTGGAAAGGAAGATCTCATTTTTTTGCAGTCGGAGCTCAGGCAATTCGCAGGGTTTTAGTACATCACGCCAGGCATAAGAATGCACAAAAAAGAGGATCTGGCGAAAGAAAGCTGGATTTAAATGAAGCGCTTACATATTCTGTTGAAAAAGATGAGGTGATTTTGTCTTTAGATGAAGCCCTGGAGAAATTAGAGGAAGTTCATGAGAGACAGGCGAAAGTTGTTGAGCTAAAGTTTTTTGGAGGAATGAAGATGCAGGAAATTGCGGATGAATTGGGAGTGTCAATTAAAACAGTCGAAATAGATTGGCGAGTAGCGAAGGCCTGGTTAAGAAAGTTTATGAAGAGCGATATTTAATGAATACGAAAGATCTCCACGAAAAAGTTTCCGATATTCTATCAAAAGTTATAGACCTGCCCTATGAAGAAGGGTTAAGGAAAATTGATCTTTTTTGTGAAGGCGATGATCTTTTAAAGAGTGAAGTTTTATCCTTGTTTAAAGAGATTCACGAAGAGGAGTCAATTAAAACGGAAATCCCAATTCATACGGAAAATGAAAAAACGAAACTTGTTGGAAGGAAAGATTCCGTTTTTCGTTCTAAAGTAGTTAGCAACTGGACCAAGTTACTATTTGGAAGTAAACAAAATAGACTAGTACTCATCGTATTGTTTCTCGGCCTGCTTTTAGGGGCAGGATTTATAAGCGGGCGGTATATTCGAAACAGTATTCTGGATTCTGAGCGTGAAGTAAAAAGAGCACTGCTGACAACAACTACAGAAGTTTTCCAGCATTGGTTGATCAATGAAAATAGTAAGATTCAGGCGATTTCACTTAATGATGAGTTGGTAAATTTTGCAAAGGCTATTGATAGCCTTGAGAATTTGGATGAGTCTTTAGAATTGTTAAGAACATCGAAGGTGGCAAGGGAGGCCACAAAATGGTTTCAAAAGGAAGGAGCTATTAATAACTATGGATTACTATCCTTATTAAGCAACAATAGTCCAAAAGTCTTATTAGGAAACTCGCTTGTTGATTCTACCGGAATTTCGGGGATGTTCGACGATGATTTAGGAGAAATGATTTATAAGGACTATTTAAAAGCGAAAGAAGGAGAAGTCGTTTTTATACCGCCAGTCAACAATTTTGATTTGATCAATAATTTCAGTGACGAATACAGTGATGCCATAAAAAGAGAGGCATGGGTGAATTTTTTATGCCCGATCTTCGATAAAGAAGATCAGGTAATAGCAATTCTGGTAGGTTCATATCAAGCCAAGCATAGTTTTTCTAACATTTTTAAATTATCAAAGCATGGTGCAACCAGCGAAACATATGCTTTCAATGATGATGGGAAAATGCTTTCCTCGAGCAGATTTACAAAGGAACTTCAACAAACCTATTTATTGAATCACGACACGCTGGCCGAAACTATTTACACCATAGAATTGAAAGATCCGGGACTTAATGTAATGGATGGAGAATTACCTGAATCGGAACGAGTAGAGCAACCTTTTACCAGAATAGTTGATTTGTCCTTAAATCATTTGGCTTCAAAGGATTCTATTTACGAGGGAGATCTAATGACCCCTTACAGAGATTATCGAGGAATAAAGGTGATTGGAGCATACACCTGGCTTCCGGAATATAACTTTGGAATCATCACAGAAGAAGATTATGATGAAGCACTTGCCTCTCTTGGATATTTTAGAGATACATTTATTTCGTTTTATATTGTGATTCTTATCCTTTCTTTTTTACTTTTTAATTCAAATGTACGCATTGCAAGAATCGGTAAAAAGGTTGATGATTTCAGTATTCTAGGTCAGTATAAACTCAGAGAGAAAATAGGTGAAGGAGGTTTTGGCCAGGTATATAGGGCCGAACATACTTTTCTTAAAAATCCCGTGGCCATTAAGATATTGAAGAACAATTTTGTGAATACTGATATGCTCGATCGCTTTGAAAAAGAAGTGAAGATAACCTCATCATTATCTCATCCAAATACTATAAAAGTATACGATTATGGGACCACCGAGAATAATGATTTTTATTATGTGATGGAATATCTCAATGGGGTTTCCTTAGATAAAATTGTGAATGGCAAGAACGATATTAGCGTAGCAAGAGGTATTTATATTCTTTATCACATTTGCCTGTCCTTAAAGGAAGCACATGAAAAAGGCTTGGTTCACCGAGATATTAAGCCCATGAACGTAATGCTTTGTAATCAAGGCGGAGCGGTAGATGTTGTAAAATTACTTGACTTTGGACTGGTAAAGGAAGTCGACACAAGCATTTCTCAGCAAACACAGATCAACAGAATTGGGGGCACCCCAATGTTTATGGCACCAGAACGTATTCGGGACCCTTTTAATGCAGATCAAAGAGTGGACATATATTCGATAGGAGCTTTAGGGATGTATATTTTTAGTGGACAATATTTACTTGAATTAGTTTCTCAAAAAATGCTCACAGGTGAAGAAACGCTGCAAGGTGATTTTAGAAACCAATTGATCGAAAGGGAGGATGTTCCTGATGACTTGAGGAGCATTTTGTCGAAATGTATCAGATTTGATCCGAAAAAGAGACCAGAAAATATTGATGAGCTAATTGATTTCTTTGAGATCAAGCAGAAAGAATTTTCATGGAGTCGTCAGGACGCCTTGAATTGGTGGAAAGAATATGACACCTATTCATAGGTAAATTTTTAAACTGAAATTTGCAATCTTTTTAGGGTTATGAACCTTTTTATTCCCTTTTAAAGGTAAATATCATATTATGGAAATATTAACTCTTCTCAGGCGTGGAATTTATCATCATAATTTCAATGAAGATTTTTTGGGCATACATTCTTTGTCTGACGACATTGTTGTGGCCGCTGTAATGGATGGCTGTTCTTCTGCCAAGGATAGTCAGTTTTCATCTGCGCTGTACGCAAAATCACTTCACAAATCCGCCCGAATGCTTCCTCAAATGAAAGAGATTGTGGAGGACTTTGATTTAGAAACAATGTCTTTGGAGGGAATTGCTACATTTTTTATGAATCAATTGTTTGACGATTTAAAAAGAACCAAAAAGTTATTTTTTTTGGAAACCAAAGAATTACTCTCAACCATTGTTCTGTTAGTAATTAACAAAAGCCAAAGATCCGCCTGTGTTAAGATGAGTGGAGATGGAATCTTTGCAATAAATGGGGAAATAACAGAGATTGATCAAAACAACATCCCTAATTTTTTAGGGTATCACTTAAACAAGAGCTTCGAAGATATTGATGAAGCTGAGATTCAAACCTGGCATTTTGAATCCGTTAACGATGTTTCTATTTCCACTGACGGTATCCAAAAACTTAAATCCAGCGTAAAAAAGAACAAAAAGGATAGTGACCCCAGAGTGAAACTACTAATTGAGGGACCGAATGGCACTAACGATTCGTTTTTAGAAAATCAATACCAGAATTTTATGGATACTGGATTTATTCCATTAGATGATATCGGAGTGATTCGCTTTATTTTGTGAAAATTGGTGTTGATACCATTATCATGCTTTTAGACTTATAGTGCCTTTCCCGACTTAATACAGTGACCGCCTTTTTTAAAGATTATCTTTTTACAGGGCCTACTTTTTCTTTTTGGTTGATGATGTTTTAGCCGGAGTATTTGTTGAATTATTTTTTTGTTGATTGTTAGAACTATGACTTGTTCTGGTATTATTTTTTGAGGTCGCTTTATATGTAGAGGTGTTTACTTTTTTTGATTGATTAGTCGAAGTTTTTGAACTCGTTCCAGGTTTTGGTCCCGCATTCTTCGTGGCAGTTGAAGACTTTTTCCGATTGTTTGAATAAACTCATTTTCCGCCCTCTACTTATTGAAAGCTACATATCGATATAATTGGTGTTGGTAAAAGGGGCAGGTATATTCTTAGGATCTTCGTCAATAATCTGTAAAATATCACGTGTAATCCCTCTGGAAATATTTGAGATTGGAACATCGTTGGGGGACCCTTCAAAAGGATTCTCACCAGCAAGGCCAATACGAAGCATGGTGTTAAATACCCAAATGACGATGACGGTAAAAGGAATATTTAACCAAACAAAGTACGTTCCAATAAACGGATTTGTTTTGGCTATTTCCAGACCCATTCTTGCAAATGCTGGAATGATAGCCATAGGCAATAACCACATAAAAATGTGAACAAAATGATAACCGATGCTGGCATATTGTTTAGGATAGGGAAAGTTCTTTATTCTTTCTGATTTTCCCTGCAAGGCTGTTAGTTCCTGAAGGATCTGTTGTAAATTAAGTAAAGAGAAATCCCATAGTTTTTTTTCATCGGTCAAGGCCCTGAAATGTTTCGATTGCAGACTTATAATCGCATTGGGTTTATTGTCTGAAGACATAACCTTCTCATATTCTTTTGGTGACAAGTAAGGGTGTATCTCTTCTTCTAAAGAAGTTTCGTGTTCCGGAATCTGGTAGGCAAATTTTTCTTTTTTATGCATTGACTCATAGGAAGCCTCCCATGGTTTTTTCGTTCGCATCGCATAACGCAATGCTGTTAACCAAGCAATATGTCTGTTGGTGATTATTTTAACAACCTCAGTTTCATCTTGCTTCGCTTCCGTACGATGCATATAAAAGCTGTCTCTTACGGTTATGACAAGAGACCTGGATGTATTGACAATACCTCCCCATATCTTTCTGGCTTCCCAAATTCTGTCATAGGCGGCATTATTTTGAAAACCGATCATAAATGCGACAGCGGTTCCTACTAATCCAACTGGGGTCAAGGGAACCTGCAACCACTTTATGCCAATTAATTCGTAGAGAATTGTGATGGCGGTAGCCATAACAATAAAGAAAATCAGTTCTCTCCTCGTCCAGATTAAAACATTTTTAAATGGAAATCTCCGCTGTTTGTACATTGTTTTTTATTTAAAAATAATTATTTCTGATGTAATGATAGGTTCCGCTGCTCTTTTTTCTATCTGAATAATGGAAAAACGGCATAAAAAAAGCCGCAAATGCGGCTCGTTTAATAGCGATGTATAAATCTAATCTTCTTTGATTAAGGTCACCTTGACTGCATTCATTCCTTTCATTCCTTTTTCAAGTTCAAAGGTTACTTTGTCGTTTTCAGCGATCTCATCGATTAAACCACTGACATGACAGAAATATTTTTCTGAGTTTTCTGCATCAATAATAAATCCAAAACCTTTGGAAGAATCAAAAAAGGATACGGATCCTTTTCTGATGGGATCAAACTCTTCCTCTTCTCCTGGGACTGATTTTGGAATGCTGATTTCGATACTTTCAGCATCTATTTGAATTTTTTTCGATGGATCTGGTGGAGTATCTGTTAAATGCCCATTATGATCAACATAGGCAAACTCAATTCCTTTTTTGCCATTTTCCTTGGCTGCAGCTTTTCGAGCCTCCATTTTTTTTCTTTTGTCCTCACGTTTCTTTAAACGTTTTTTTTCCTTTTCACTTTTGTTAAATGTCTGCTGCGATTTTGCCATTCGTTTCTATATGATGTTTTAACCTGTAACGGTAATTATTGCTCAAAGCTATTTAATTATAATTAAAATATAGCAAATAATAGTGTTTTCGTGCGAAATTTAAAGATTTAGTCACTTTTTTGATACATTTTCATGAAATTCATAACATTTAGAATTGAAATCATGCACTAATGAGAGGCAATATCAGGATCACTGCGATTATTAACAAATGATAGCAAGTCTGATTCGGATACAATCATGTCTGCTTCTGAATGCTCTTTGGATTGTCTTATATCTTTAAATTTTAATTTATTAAATATCATTAATGCCAAAAATGTAAAACTTTTTGAAAGCCACTTTCATTCTTTATTTTTTTTAGGTTTAATGTCCTCCAGGGCTTTCAAATGATATTGCCAGACTAAAAACATGTTGATAGGAAAACCTATGAATAGAAAAATGAGAAGGATCGTTACAGAGTCTTTCGGCAAGCCAAGTGGATCTGCAATTGACCCTAAACTTGAATAAGAAGCCAACTCGTAACCACATAAAGAGAAAGTTTATTGACAACTTGCTTTTCTTTACACTTTTTCCAAAAATCTTTTCTCTTCATTTATAAAACTAAAAAAGGGAGTATAATCTCTAGCTTTACCCTGATAACACTAGGTTTAATTGAATATCTACACTAAGGTAGTGAAAAATAACCTTTTTAATTTGAGCATTAAGGGTCCGCCTGACGAACTAAAATAAAACAAGTCCCTAACAGGCCTATTTGTTACATAGTTTTTTGCCTACAAAAAGTCAAAGCCATTTTTTTCGTATCTTTAAGAATATAAAAAAATATAAAGATGCTAGGTAAACTTGGTAAAACAGATCGAATTTTATTGTTTCTCGCTTTAGGGACACTAATATTTTCGGAGTTGATGTGGTTTCAAGGAGAAAGGGAAGGGGCCTTATTTGTAGGCCTTTGGGTACCTTCAATTCTTGGATTTGCCATTTTTTTAAAATTATTAAAGAGTGATAAATGATAGAACTAATCCCATATGCAGCAGGAATTGTATCACTATTTTTCGGAATTGCTTTTTACTATTTTCTGGAGGAAATTCGAAAACAGTGATTAGTTGCTAAAACTTTTTGAGAGATATTTTATGTTTGAGTGTTATAACTCTATTTTGATTTCCGAAATTTTGATTTGGTATTCTATAAAATATTTTTCAATAATTAGATATGTGGCACCTTATTGATTTTAAAATCAAATGCCCTATTTTGAATTCTAATGAAATCTTATGCTTCGTTAATAATTTTTGAAATTCTTCGAAAAACTAATCTTTTTCCTTGTGGAGCTACGGGGATTTACTTCGTTGATCCCATAAATTCCCAGTTTGAAAATAAAATCTGCAATTGCTTATCAGCAATTCACATCTTTTCATAAAAAAAACGCTTGAGTGATAGAAGGGATTAACTGCGTTGATCCCAAAGGGGTGCGCCCGATCAAGTAAAAAGAAATTAATCACTTCGTGATTTCTCTTTTTTATTTTATCTGGCTCGTCCTCGAATTTCATTCGGACCGATTCATATAAAATAAAAAAAGCCTTCTATCGAAGACTTTTCTTTTTCCTTGTGGAGCTACGGGGATGAACTTCGTTGATCCCATAAATTCCCAGTTTGAAAATAAAATCTGCAATTGCTTATCAGCAATTCACACCTTTTCATAAAAAAAACGCTTGAGTGATAGAAGGGATTAACTGCGTTGATCCCAAAGGGGTGCGCCCGATCAAGTAAAAAGAAATTAATCACTTCGTGAT
>NZ_JBPCUJ010000088.1:0-3154 GCF_051011215.1 Lutimonas sp. | reverse complement strand
GCCAGGGCTTCTGTCCTTTGAACACTGGCATCCAGCTCCATTTGCAGTCTTTTTTCAGGAGTAATACCAGCGGATACTTTTTTAGAGATCTCATAAGCCTCCGCATCGGCAATCACTCGAATCTTCTGAGCGGATTTTCTGGCTGCAGCAAGCAAATTGGTCTCTTCCTGTTCCTTGTAAGAAGCTGTTTTTGCCGCTGTTTCTGCCGTAATTGTTTGCTCCAACTGTACCTTTTCCAATTTTACACGGGTCTCAGCCTTTTCTCTTTCTCCCTTGGCAATGGCTTTTTGGGTGGCATAGTATTCCTTTTCAGCCTCCTGCTTCTCTAATTGTGTCTGGGCCACCTGTTCTTTCTGGTCTTTCAGCCTGTTGTCAAAACTGGCTTCCCAATCGATACTGGTCACGGCTACCTGCTGTACGGTAAGACCGTAGCGTTGCAAGGAATTAGAGGCGTCGCGAATAGGCTCTCCGTTTTCATCCTTTCGTATTCTATAGCGTTTTTCACGCTTTTCATTGTTCATGATCTTTCCTTTGGCCACTGTTCTGGCAGAATCAAGCGTAGAAATCGGACTCACATCAATTTCTTCGTACACCTCTTCTGTCAGGTACATCCCATTCTCCATCTGGTCTTTTAAATAATAATCAAATTGTGAAGATGCACCTGAAATATAATCCTGTGCATCCATTAGTTTACAGGTGTTTTTCAGGGCCTGATCATACACGGGATAGATTCTGGCGTACACAAGTTTGCTTTCCGATCTGTTTTTATCCGCCATTTCAAGAAATAGCTCCTCATTGTTATAATTGATCGATACAATTAAAGCAGCGGCAATGTCTGCCTTGATCGCATCAGCAAATTCTCTTGTTTGTGCACTTCGATGGTAAATACCTTCTTCCGTTCTGTATTGAAATACTTTTTTACCTTCCTGATCAAATTCCTTCACCATATCCTGCAAGGCGATTTCAAAAGAAATAGGAATGGTCTTGCCCCAGAACTTCAATTTCACACCCTGAGTTGTTACCGCAGCATCTCCACCCCATAAATACTGAATAGCGGTGGCCGTTCCGGCCGGGTTATAAAAAAACAAACCGCTTACAGCAATAAAAGCTACCCCAACAAGGCCGAGCAGTACGGATCTTCTAGCGGTCCAGGGATTGAGCATCTTTTGCATAAAACTAGGTGGCACTTCAGCCGCTCCTTCAACAGGGGTTATTCTATATACATTGATTAAAATCGCTAAAACTAGCGCTACTATAATGAAGATAAAACCGATTATGGTCATTTGAAATAAATTAAAAATTAATACTAAAATTCTCCCGGATGCCTTGCATCTGGTTTATATAAATGTTGTTAACGAGTAGAAATAAAAAAGAATGACAGAGTGTCATTCTATAATTTCGATCGAAACTTTTGCCAAACCCTTCTCTAAAAAATCAAGCTCTTTTGCCGCCGCTTTCGACAGATCGATCACACGTCCTTCAACAAAGGGTCCTCTGTCGTTGACAATAACAATCACAGATTTTTTAGTATCAAGATGGGTCACTTTTACCTTTGTTGAAAACGGAATGCTCCGATGTGCTGCGGTCATTCTGATGGTATCATATACTTCGCCGCTCGCTGTGCGTCTGCCCTGTAATTGATCATTGTAAAAAGACGCCACTCCTGTTTCCTGCTGTTGACCATAAACGCTTCCAGTGTATAACAAGCTACCCAGTAGAAAGAAAAAACACAGGAAGATCTTTCGCTGATACACCATTGCGGATAAGAACTTGACACGCTTATTCTTTCTCATCACAATCACACTTTCTTAAAATATGAAAACAAGGCTAACAAAGATACAAAGGCCCAAATACCCTCTAATAAAATAAAAGGCCAGTAATTCATCATATATGAAGCCAGGCAGGCCAATGAGGCACCTGTTAAATTCAATAAAATAAAACTGAGGTCCCCTTTTTTCACCAAATTTCTAACATTGAGAATATAAGCCAGCAGAATTTGAAAAACACCAACAAACCCGATCCAATCTACGATCTCCAATCCCAAAAACATATAAAATTCATTTAAACATGCTACGGCTCCGCCCCGGCGGGTTACATTGCTAACAAAGATCTATGATAAGAGCCCCGAAAGCACCGCTTTTTAACTAACAGTAAATTAAACAACTGTCGATAAAATATTTTTATGGTTTTCCGTAAAAAAGTTGATTTTTTTCATTCAAGAACAAACAAACCACTCCTTCAAAAAAGACCATACATATTGCAAGACAATAGCAGATTCGCTATCGAATTGTTCATTCCTTCGACATTATAGGGGAGACTATTTCAACAAATATGAGGTATAAAACTATTAAAAAAAATTTAAGTATTTAACTAAATCTTTAATTTTTATTGATTAAAAATAAGCCGGACCATGAATTTTCTGTTAAATACTCAAAAAAGACAGCTAATCAACAATTTAGAAACTACTGAGATCTGAAATCAATTGATGACAGCCACCTTTCATCAGATAATTAGTATGTTCATCAACACCGGAAAATTGCTTGCTGCAAATCTCCTCGCAGGTAAATTGGCCTTCATGTTGCACTAAAAAAGAAGAAAGCAGTTCGCCCGCCCGTGCATTTTTCATCGCAGAACCTTTTTTATGATCGCGGCACCATGACAGAGCATGCATCCAGATTGCGGCGCTTAAAGCCCCACATCCGCTGCCAGACAAGCCCAATCCTCCTGCAAAGCCTGCCACCATAATAGCCTCTTTATCTGAAGCGCCCATTTTTTTTGCTACCTCGGTAGCACAGCTCATTGAAAAATTAAAATTATGTGGCTTTAAAGCCAATGACTCCCGTGCTTTTTTAACGGCTTGTGGTGCCCAGTCTTCGGCCAGTTGAAAACAATGCAAAAACCGACCACTGATCATGTATTTAGCAAAGCTCAGGTTGTTTTTAAAATTACAATCGGTAATTTCTATGCACTGACTCGTATGCTCTTTGGCAATAAAACTTTCCATTAATAACTTGCTGGCCTCAATAGCTACAATAATGGCCTGAGAGGTATGTGCGCAGGTTTTATACGCTTCGGCACCAACGGCCAGTGAGACACCCCATAACATACCACATTGATAGCCTTCCTGCATAATACCGCCAGACAATGGATCAAG
>NZ_JBPCUJ010000087.1:0-3929 GCF_051011215.1 Lutimonas sp. | reverse complement strand
AATAGCCATATCAGACCACCCCGTAAACATAAGGAGTTTTCCTCCTTTAGCTCTAAACTCAGCAAGATTAGGATCTGTAGCGTTCATTGTTTTGGCAATGACTCTTGCATCATGTTCTAATTTGTTTAAATCATAATCTACATAAGTCCAATCTTCATCGTGATACACAAAATACTTTAACATGTCGGGTCCGAATCCGAATTGTGCATTAGGTACTTCTGGAGACTCCATGTTGGAGGTGACCCCAGCTTGAAATTCTCCGGCCTTGTCAAGATGATTTAAACCACCTGTGATCCATTTGAACCAACCATCTATATGTGTTTCTCCGCCGATAGGAAATCCAGGAAAAAGTTGACCCTTATCGCTTTTCGGTCCTTCATAGATCGCTTTAAGAGCCTCAACTTTTGCTACGGATAAACAATTTTCATTCTCTTCACCATCGCAAAGCAATGATTCTATATCAAAATCACAGGCCCTGGGATCTCTTAAAATGCCATCTTTTAAGCCGTCCAACTCATCACACATTTCCAAATAGGTATCTTCAATAAGCTTCAAATCTTCCTGGGTGATTAAAGGATCACCTATCTCATTAGGGTCTGGATACATGTATTGTTGGTTGTGAACCATACCTGCTCCAACACCGTTCACCCAGTCATAAGCCGGAGCCCCTGAAACGATCCCATCAAAATCATCTGGATATCGTTGCGCTTCCATTAAGGCTTGACCTCCTCCTCTTGAGCAACCAAAGAAATAGCTATAGCTAATATCTTGTTCATAATATGCTTTTATAAGTGCCTTGGCAGTTACTGCAGTTCTATGAACGGCAAGATGTCCGAAATTGACAATAGCCTCTGGATTGTTCAAAGCCCAACTTCCTGAAAGCGGATGTCCTTCATGCCCGGTATCTGTACCTACGGTTGCATATCCTTTTTGCACTACGCCATACCCTAATGCCGTGTTGATGACAGATCCTACATATCCGCCGCCGCCTCCCATGACGAATTTTCCATTCCAATCATGAGGTAGCAAAAGTTCAAACTTTATATCCTTGCCTATGATTCCTGAAATTTTGCAATGGGGCGCCATAGCTGTTTCCTGTGTTACCGAAACAATGGTTACCTCCGGTAGATCAATGATCTTTGCTGTCTCGCAGGTAACTTTTTCTACCTTCTCATTTTTCTCCATTTTAAACGCACCAAAAGTCAAAAGGACCATGAGAGATACGATTAAAATTACTATTTTGTTTCTTTGTGTTTTCATTTTATTAGTGTTTAACTGCATTAGTGTTTATTTGATTTTGTTTTGTTTTAAAAAGGTTTCTATTTCTTCTTTGAGCCGTTCAAGGGTGTATTGATATTCTTCAACAATACTCTTTTTATTGTCAATTTCTGCGAAATGAATATTGCGTTTGCAGATATAATAGTCTGTTGCCAATTCTATGAACAATTCTGTATTTTCAGCGAATAATTCTATTACTTCCTGATGTTTTGGAAAATCGGTTTTTAATACTTCGATTGATTTCTGTGCTACTTGATGACTCATTTTCTGTGTTTTTACTGGTACAAATGTATGTCTAATTACAGTGATACGTAAGTTATTTACCGTATGTTACGGTTAACAAAACCTTACTGCTCATGAAATTTTAAGTTCATATTTGACGGATCGATTTGATCGAAATTCATAAGCAATTCAAATGCTTCTTTTTTACTTCCCTCAATCTCCACCAAATTACTATCGATCAATTCTTGCAAACTTGTTTCTCCAATATAGTAAGCTGCAAACAAGGAACGTGGTAATTGAATGGTGACCGCCTGTTCTTTATAGTAATTCTCAGGATCTGAAAGGTACTCAGCGACTCCTTTTCTAATGTGCAGGCCAAACTTGTTATCTTCTTCAATATCTGTAAACTCAAATACGATTACCTGATCAGTGTTTTCGCTCAACTCAGGATTGATCCGAACTCGCATTAGATTCACATTGGTTCCCGGCTCAGTATTCAGTATTTCTTCTTTTGAAGGAAGGATCATATGCTGAATAGTAACTTTGTTCTCCAGTGCACGCGCCTGAGATAAAT
The DNA here is from genome assembly GCF_051011215.1 of Lutimonas sp. NCBI lineage: Bacteria > Pseudomonadati > Bacteroidota > Flavobacteriia > Flavobacteriales > Flavobacteriaceae > Lutimonas > Lutimonas sp. Next base: position 1,855 of record NZ_JBPCUJ010000087.1, on the reverse strand, counting down.
ACCACGATCTTGGAATAGACCCTGTGGTCAGCTGACCCATTTTTCGCAACGCATCGGCTTTAAGCTGTCTTACTTCTTGATCGTTTGGATACACTTTATACAGATAATCTGTTAGTTGCGTCACCCAGCTATATTCTTCCGCGGCCATGGCTTTTTTTATCTCAGTTATCATCTGATCTTTTCCGCCAAAACCCTCTACCATTTTCTTAGCTTCTGTGTTTGGATGTACTTTGTTTAGATTTGTAGTATTTCCATCAAACCAACCTAAAGCGTAATTGTAGATATTAGGCGGGTAATAACTTAGCTCACCATAGGTACGTTGATTGTTTGGCCAACTTGCCAAATGTTCAGGAAGTTGAATGCTGTGTCTCATCTCATCTGGTGTTTCACCTAATAGTATTCTTCTAAGCGTTTGATCATATAAGAAGGCCAAACCATCATGGTAATTTGAAATCGCCTCATTTACATTTTCTTTTCCACTGATCGAATGCGTATGCGTACTGATCAAATGTTCTGGTTGTAAATTTCGGATCAATCTTAAACCTTCCATCCATGGCAATGGATCTCTGTAAAGTGATCCTCTCAAGGTATACAAGTTACCGAACATAGGCCAATACAAATTGTTAACTACCAATCCTTTATCTGGGAAATAAACAAACAAACAATCGTCAGTATCACTATGATAATCAGTGAAGAATTGCATCTTTACACCGTCAATAACCATTTCTTGACCATTAGATACCGGATGAGTGACCTTTACAAACTCTTTATCAAGAGAACCAATAGGCGATGATGCCAATGGAGCGTCTGGCCCTTCATTTGGATTGTACACATCGAATTGTTCAAAGGCACGGGCCATTAAAACTGGGGCCAGTTCTGGAATTGAAGAGCCTAGCCCTCCGCTTTCTAAAATGTTCTTATTCAGATTTTGGTGTCCAATGATTTTATAATCTTCTGCTCCCTCAAGCATCGGTCTGGTTCCCCAAACGTAATGGGCATGGCTATAAATAACAGTTTTAATTGGCTTGTCACTTACCTGACGAATGGCGTCTAAAAACTTCTGACCATCTGCATTGTCACCACCTGAATCATAAACGATTAAGCTTGTTTCACCTTCTATCACAGCACAATTCACATGAGCAAATCCTTCGATGCTCCAAACACCTTCTGCTAATGTTACAATTTTTGGTTCGTGGCTCCAGGTTTTATTCGACAGTTCGGGGGCATTCTTATTGATGATTCCTCCGTTGGGCAATTCTGTCATTTCAACTTCTCCTCCCATGTAAGGGTTCTGTTCTTGTGAGACAGTAATGTTGCTCATGAAAAGAGTTAAGGCTGTCAGTACGGTTAATTTTAGTGTTTTCATTTTTTTCAATATTTAATTTATTTTTTGATTGAGTTTTTTTAATTACAATGCAAATGTATTTCTAACCATTGTGCTATGTAAGTTATTTACCGTATGTTACGGTTACCTGATACCTTTCAATAAGAGATCAGGATCGCGCTTACTTTTATTTTAAAAAGTCTTTTGATTCGTAGCTAGGGTTTGGGTATTCGTAGAATCCTTTCCCTGTGCTGACACCTAAATTTCCTTTGTCTAAGAATTCAGATTTGAGAATAGCTGCTCGTTTTAATTTGATCGGGTCGTTTAGAATTTGACCCCAGTGGGCGCTGATATCATGCAAGGTTTTGGCACCGACCATATCCATGATGCCAAAGGGACCCATCCTGACTCCTGTCGAGATCATCCAGGTTTTATCGATGGTTTCGGCATCGGCTACCTTATTGCTCCACAAGTCAAAAGCAGCATCCAGCAATGGGACCAGTAAAGAATTGAGAACATATCCATTTTGCT
>NZ_JBPCUJ010000086.1:0-3477 GCF_051011215.1 Lutimonas sp. | reverse complement strand
AATAAAAAGTGGGAAGATGACTTTTCTCCTTTGGATGAAATGGGTATTACGACGGTAGATACATTATATTCTAAGGCCTATGTGAGACATTTGTTTGCTGCCAATGAGTATCTTGGAAAGCAAATCGCATCCATACATAATTTAGGCTTCTATCTTTGGTTGACTCGTGAAGCGAGAAAGCATATCTTAGCGGGAGATTTTCTCCAGTGGAAGAATATGATGGTTCGCCAAATGGATAAAAGATTATAGAAACGACAGTTCTAACAAGGTCATTTAATTAATATGATTTCAATTTGAAGATTCTCGATAAGTACTTACTAAAGAAGTATTTTACTTCTTTTATTTTCACCTTGCTTATTTTGATACCTATTGCGATGGCAATAGATGTATCAGAAAAGGTGGGTAAATTTTTGAAGGCGGAGGATCTTACTGTCAGTGAAATTATAAACGATTATTATATTCATTTCGTCATTAATTACGGAAATACGTTTATGCCATTGGCGTTGTTTATTTCTGTGATTATGTTTACCTCAAAGCTTTCGGGAAATTCAGAGATCATTGCGATTCACAGTTCAGGGATATCTTTTCGACGCTTCTTGCGCCCGTATTTAATAGGAGCCACTCTTATTACCATTATATCATTGTATTCGAATCATTTTATTGTGCCGAATTCCAATAAAGCTTTAGAGAAATTCGAAGAAACCTACCTGAGATCAATTTATAAGAAAAAAACTAAAAGTTCGGTAAGCAAGGTGAGCTTGCAGTTAAGTGAAAGTGATTATATCTATCTGGGATATTTTAATTTTAAATCCAAGAACGGTTATAATTTTTCCTATGAACATTTTGAAGGGAATAAATTAGTGTATAAGATCATTTCTCAAAATATTCGCTGGAACGAGAAAGACAGTACCTATCGCTTAAGTACCTATAGAAAAAGATTTGTCGGGGCCTATAAGGATAGCCTCGATTCAGGAAGTTTTATGGATACCACGTTTAATTTTGAGCCGAAAGACTTACTATATGTTGATTATTTGGCCAGGGAGATGCCGTCTATCACCCTGAGCAATCATATTAAAAAATCTGAGAACCGAGGGGTAGAGAATCTAAACAATTATAAGGTAGAGTTGTATAAGAGGACCAGTTTACCCATTTCTTCCTTCGTATTGACGTTAATTGCGGTGACGCTTGCTTCCAAGAAGCGAAGAGGTGGAATCGGTGTGAATCTGGCAGCCGGAATCAGTTTGATGTTTTTATATGTATTCTTTATGAAGGTATCTGAAGTTTTGGGCTCCACAGCAGAATCGATACCTTTGTTGATGGTATGGATCCCGAATATTATATTTGGTTTTATCGCAACCTATCTGTATGTCAAAGCCAAGCAATAAACTAAAGAATCAACTTCACCTTCATTTCATTGTTTTTATTTGGGGATTTACAGCCATTTTAGGAGCGCTTATTTCTATTGAAGCAACACCCTTGGTTTGGTACCGGGTTCTTTTGGCATCTCTCGCTCTTTTTATATTCTTAAAAATAAGAAGGATTTCTTTTAATGAAAATGGAAGCGATCTCATAAAATTATTTTTTGGAGGCGTTTTGGTTGCCTTGCATTGGGTAACCTTCTTTCATGCCATTAAAATATCGACAATTTCAACCACCCTCATCACGCTTTCATCGAGCGCCTTCTTTGTAGTTATTATAAAACCATTCTTTGAGAAAAAACGACTGGAAGTGTATGAATTATTGCTGGCGTTTTTGGCCATGTTGGGCTTTGTCGTAATTTTCTACAGTGAAACCCTTTATACCAAGGGAATATTGATTGCCCTGTTGTCCGCATTTTTGGTGGCATTGTTTTCGGTATATAATAGCAGGTTGATCAAATCATATCGAGGAAGTAAAATAGCATTTTATGAATTGTTCTTTGCCGGTTTATTTTTAACTGTTGTGCTTTTTGCACAAAATAAATTGAACCTTGCTTATTTTAAATTAAGTCAATCAGATTGGTTTTATTTATTGATATTAGCTATTGTTTGTACGGCCTATCCATTTGTAGTAGCGACGAATCTTTTGAAAAAGATGAGTCCTTTTACCATTGTGCTTACCAACAACTTAGAACCAGTTTATGGAATTGTTTTAGCCTTGATTATTTTTGGTGAAAAAGAACAGATGAGTATGCAGTTCTATATAGGGTCTCTCATTATTTTTAGTAGTGTCCTTTTGAATGGAATTTTGAAAAGCCGAAAATTTAAAGGAAGAATGACAACTAAAGAAAAATAGTTGTTCAAAGTTTATATATTTGTACCCTTAAAGATCAAATAAAATCAACGAAACGAAAATGGAATATCTGGATTTTGAATTACCTATAAAAGAGTTAGAAGACCAGCTGGACAAATGCAAGCTTATTGGAGAAGAAAGCGATGTTGATGTGACAGAGACCTGTCAGCAGATTGAGTCAAAACTCGAAACTACACGTAAAGAAATATTTAAGAACTTGACAGCCTGGCAAAGGGTTCAATTGTCGAGACACCCTTCTAGACCTTATACCTTAGATTTCATAAAGGCCTTAACAAAAGGAACTTTTATGGAACTGCACGGTGATCGTACCGTAAAAGATGACAAAGCCATGGTTGGTGGTTTAGGAAAAATTGGAGATCAGTCTTTTATGTTCATTGGTCAGCAAAAAGGCTATAATACCAAAACAAGACAGTACCGAAATTTTGGAATGTCGAACCCAGAGGGATATAGAAAAGCGTTAAGGCTTATGAAGATGGCCGAAAAGTTTCAAATTCCTGTCATTACTTTGATAGATACCCCAGGTGCCTATCCCGGTTTGGAAGCTGAAGAAAGAGGACAGGGTGAGGCCATTGCAAGAAATATCCTCGAAATGACCAGATTAAGAACTCCGATTATTTCTATAGTAATTGGTGAAGGAGCTTCAGGCGGTGCCATCGGAATTGGTGTTGGTGACAAGGTGATGATGTTGGAGAATACCTGGTATACGGTTATATCTCCTGAGTCTTGTTCTTCCATTCTATGGAGAAGCTGGGAATACAAAGAAGAAGCGGCAGAGGCGCTTAAATTAACCGCAAAAGACATGAGTCGACAAAAATTGATTGACGGGATCATCAAAGAACCACTTGGTGGTGCACATACAGACAGAGAGAAAACTTATAAGTCAGTTGAAGCTGCCATTAAGAAAGCCTTTAAGGAACTTAGTGGATTATCTACTGATAAGTTGATAGAACAGCGTATGGATAAATATGCGAATATGGGTGTTTTTAAATCATAGCACTTGTTTTATGAAAGTACAAAAGGCCCTGACTTGATGAAGTCAGGGCCTTTTTTTTGATCCTTGTTTTGATTGCAGGAATTGAATTTTATGTATTTTTATAAGAAGTTTGTCCTATGAAAATCCTTTCAGCATATCAGATGTACGAAGCTGACCAAGCAACGATTCAGCAAGAACCCATTTCGTCAACA
>NZ_JBPCUJ010000085.1:0-5288 GCF_051011215.1 Lutimonas sp. | reverse complement strand
AGTTTTCAAATAAAGAAATTGCTGACAAGCTTTTTATTAGTGTTCGAACGGTCGACGCACATAAGAGAAATTTATTGGATAAAACTGGGAGTAAAAACATCGCAGGCTTGGTTCTATATGCCATTGACAGGCAACTATTTGACGATCTATAGGTAATATGCCTAGTTGGTGAATTAAGTGTATTGCCCACTGTTTAATTGATTAATGAGTATAACTTTGCAATTAAATGTATGGTAAATGCTCATAGGAATTCATAATAGAATCAATCAAAAACTGGTCGAAGAAATTTCGCTTGTCTATGCTTTGTCATTTGTGCCATATCAGCATATTCTTATTGAAGATAGAACCTTGTTGGAACAAACTCCTCGTATTTTATTGGTTAACCTTATGGATTTAGGTCTTGAGGAAGAAGCATTGAGATTGACATTAAAGAAGGTCTATCCAGATCTCAATTTGATAGGCATGCATTGTTTTCAATCTGAGTTAATGATTCAAGAAACGCTGGTTAAAGGGTATGATCAATATGTTTCAGTTTTTGATATTTTAGATAATTTTGAAAAGCTAATTAGAGCATAATACGTATCATTTCTACAGATTTTACTGCTTTCTTATGGGTTTATAAAGAGTTGATTTTTCATTAAAAATGAATGCATTCTTCAACTAAACAATAGTCAATCTAAGCTATTACATTTTTAAGTCAGGACATGGCAGTAAATTGGATCATTGATGTTGTAGAAGTTAAGAATATCGTTAGTGGACTTATAGTATTTTTTGGAAACGATGCTAATGATGAAGTTGAAGAGATAAACGGTCAAAATCATTAGAAGTGCATTGAGTCAAGGGTTGTCAGGAGTTTTTAGTAATTAAAAATGGATAATCATCTAATATGCAAGTGTATAGATCCATATGGTTGTACCCTCGCTAGGAATCGAACCTAGATCTAAAGTTTAGGAAACTTTTGTTCTATCCGTTGAACTACGAGGGCTGAGAATACAAATAAGAAGCATCTGTTTAGCACGACAAATATACTTGGAAAAAGGAAAAATGTAAAGGGTATAGCAGGGATTTTTTTATCTTTATATCTAAATTCCAATCCTTACAAAATGAAAAATAATTCTACTGTCAAGACCCTTTTTTGTTGGGTTTTATGTATATCCGTATATGGGACTATCCAAGGGCAAAATCTCAGTCTTCATTCTCCTGATGATAAAATTTTAATGGAAGTTGCTACTGATGATATCATTAGTTGGTCGATTCATTTTGAAAACGAACTTGTGTTTGAAAAGATAGAAATTTCAATGGAGATGAATGGCAATCGTTCTTTAGGAATAAGGCCGAAGGTGAAAAGATCAAGTACTCGTCCCCAGCAGGTAATCATCAGACCTGTTATCCCTTATAAGGATGCCGAGATAAAAAGTGCTTTTAATGAATTAACGATTGAGTTTAGGGGAGAATATAAATTAATATTTCGTGCTTATAATGATGGTGTAGCCTATCGATTCATTGATTTGAGCAACAAGACTCAACAGGTGATAAACGAAAGGATGGAACTGAAGTTTTCAAAAGGAGCATCCACCTATTTTCCAAAGGAGGAATCAATGTATTCTCATAATGAGAGAACCTATTTGCATGTCCCGATAAGTGATTTGAAAAAGAATGATTTTTGCAGTTTACCTGTGCTGTTTGAACAAAAGAAATTGAAAGTGTTATTTACCGAAGCCGCACTGCACAATTATCCTGGGATGTTTCTAAAGAAAAATGAGCTCGGAAATCTGGAAGCGGATTTTCCAAACTATGTGTTGGAGGCCAGAGCAAATGAGCAAGACTCGCCGGACAGAAATCAAATCATTGCGAAAGAGGCAACTTATATTGCCCGTGTCAATGGGGGCAGGGACTACCCATGGAGGGTATTTATGATCAGTGATGATGATAAAACTTTTGTTGAATCGAATCTGGTCACTGAGTTGTCAGGGCAATCAAAATTAAAGAATAGTTCATGGATCAAACCGGGGCAAGTTGCCTGGGACTGGTACAATGCCAATAATATATATGGTGTTGATTTTGAAGCAGGTATCAATACCGAAACGTATAAATACTATATTGATTTTGCGGCAGAAAATAGTATAGAATACGTGATTCTTGATGAAGGCTGGACAAAATCTACAACAGAAATTATGGAACCCAATCCTGATATAGACCTGGCTGAACTTATCAATTATGGCCGAGAGAGAAATGTAGGCATTATACTTTGGGTTTTGTGGAAACCGCTGGACGAAAATATGGATGAGATACTTGCATTATACAGTGGCTGGGGAGCCAAAGGAATCAAGGTTGATTTTATGCAGAGAAGTGATCAATATATGGTAACTTCTTACGAAACAATTGCTGAAAAAGCAGCTGAATTGAAATTGTTGGTAGATTATCATGGTGCCTTTAAGCCCGCAGGAATTGAACGTGTTTGGCCCAATGTCATCAATTACGAGGGAGTGAAGGGAAATGAGAACAATAAGTGGAGCGCCGATATAACTCCGGAACATAATGTGACGATTCCCTTTATCAGGATGGCTGCCGGACCATTGGACTTTACACCTGGGGCCATGGCCAATGCGCATGCAAAAAATTATGCGATTAGTTTTCAGAGACCCATGGCGCTGGGTACTCGTTGTCATCAATTGGCAATGTATGTTGTTTATGAAGCCCCTCTCCAAATGCTTTGTGAATCTCCTACGCGGTATAAAAAAGAACAAGAATCAGTGGATTTTATCAGTAGCATTCCCACAATATGGGATGAAACATTGGTGATAGAAGCTGCTGTTTCTGATTATATTTTAATAGCAAGAAGAAAGGGTGATAATTGGTTTATTGGTGGAATGACAGATAATACGCCTAGAAATTTTGAATTGAATCTTGATTTTTTAGCACAAGGAAAATATACCATGGAACTTATGCGAGACGGGAAGAATGCTCATAATCAAGCAGAAGATTATAAGCGGGAAGTAATGGAGGTCAATTCTACATCAATGATTCCAATTCAAATGGTCGGAGGTGGAGGTTGGGCCGCTAAAATATATAAGGATCAGTAGCGAAGCTATTCCATCATTTTGAGTTCCAAGGATGCAATGATAGACTTAATTTTGGCGTCAATACGTTTGTAAAAATCAGGATTGTATTTTTGCAACTTCTTTTGATCCATTTTGTATATTTCCAGCTGTATCTCACTTTGAGGCTCTTTTACAATAAAGTTTGAAATCTGGTATTGATAGCGTTCATTAATCAAGGTAAGTCCTATTGTGCAATAAACAGACTTGTACAATTCCGGGAAGTCATTGGGTCCCCATAATTCCTGAAATTGTAATTCTCCTTCAATTTGGTGATGTCTTTCATCAAGGGCTTGATTGTGTGCAATGCGAAGTTCATGTTCCTGAAACCAGGCCTGCGCATTTTCGCTTAATTGCAGCTTTGATGCATCTATAACTTCATGCACTTTTGTATAAACGACTTTTTGACCTTTCAATGGTAATATGTCTAACAACATATTTTGCGACTGGACTGAGAGGGAGCAAAAGAAGATAAAAAGTAAGATTTTTTTCATAGCAGAAACCTTATATCTTTATTAAATTCAGTTCTAAATATAAGAAAATTGTTTCAAATTGAATTTTATCGTCGACGGTTTCAAATTAAAAATTAACATATCTTTGTTTTTAGCTTATTCATAAACTCATTGCTATAGAAGCCTCCTTTTATAAATACTATCTAGATTTTAAACGCCCCGGTGGAACTTCCCGTGGTGTTCTGCATCAAAAAGAAACCTATTATTTGTTGATCAGGAATGGTACAAAAACGGGGATTGGTGAATGTGGTCTTTTTCGCGGTTTAAGTTGCGATGACAGGCCAGACTATGAAGATAAATTGACATGGCTTTGTGATAATATTCATAAGAATACGGATCTGCTATTGGGAGAATTGATCGAGTTTCCTTCCATTCAATTTGGCTTGGAACAAGCCCTTATGTCCTTGAAGTCAGCGAATTTATTTGAATTATTCCCCTCTGATTTTACGCTTGGGAAAGATCAAATCCCCATCAATGGACTGATCTGGATGGGAGATGAATCTTTTATGACCGAACAGATATCTGTGAAATTAAACGAAGGTTTTACAACCTTGAAAATGAAGATAGGTGCGATTGACTTTGATACGGAGTTAAAAATTCTAAGAAGAATTCGACAACAATTTAGTGCCTCTGCATTGGAGCTTCGCGTAGATGCCAATGGAGCGTTTTCGACAGAAGAGGCCATGGATAAACTCAAAGAGTTGCGTGTGTATGATATTCATTCTATAGAACAACCCATCAAGGCAGGCCAATTAGAATCCATGCAGGATTTGTGTAAAACAAGTCCAATTCCTATTGCTTTGGATGAAGAATTAATTGGCGTTGTTGGTTATGTAGAAAAAAAGCAATTATTGACTGAAATAAAACCTCAGTATATCATTTTAAAACCGAGTTTGGTTGGAGGGTTTAATGGTAGTAGAGAATGGATCGAACTATGCGAGTCAATGGGTATTGGTTGGTGGATTACTTCAGCGCTGGAAAGCAACATCGGATTGAATGCCATTGCTCAATTTACCTATAGTTTGAAAAGTAAGATGTTGCAAGGCCTAGGAACAGGTGGATTGTTTAGCAATAATATAGGGTCACCACTTTTTGTTAAAAATGGAAGCTTAGGCTATGACCCTCAACAAAAATGGAGCGATTTCAAGGCTTTTTTAAACGATTAGCTTTATTTTTAGCGAGAATTTAGGTTTATGAGATATTTAGAACAGGTCTTTAAAGGAAAAAATGATTGGTGGAGGTACTTACTTAGTTTAATTACTGTTTTTTTTGGATGGCAGGTAGTGGGAGTCATTCCCATTTTTTTTGTGGCTTTAAACAAATCGGAAAATCTGGATGAATTAATGGCGAGTTCAGAAAGTATGTTTATGGATCTAGGTATCGATTCTAACATGTACTTGTTAGTCATGTTGTTGAGCTTTGTTTTTGGTTTGATTTTCCTTTTAATATCTGTAAAAAGAATACATCACAGGTCTATTGTCAGTCTCGTGACATCAAGAGAAAAAATTGATTGGAAAAGAGTCGGTTATGGATTTGCCATTTGGTTTTTATTTTCCATACTTTCTATAGCGGTGGATTATGTCATATCACCAGAGCATTATGTTTTTAATTTCAAACCAGAACCTTTTGCTATTTTACTCTTGATTTCTGTGATTTTTATGCCATTGCAAACCAGTTT
>NZ_JBPCUJ010000084.1:0-3961 GCF_051011215.1 Lutimonas sp. | reverse complement strand
AAAGGCTTGTGTTTCCCTTCAAGTGCAGATAGTATTCCTACTTCCCTCGGACAAGAGGATCACGTAAGTATGGGTTCCATTGGTGGGAGAAAAGCCTTACGTGTCATAGATAATTTGGAAAAAATCCTGGCCATTGAACTGCTCTGTGCGGCACAGGCCCTCGACTTTAGAAAACCCTTAAAATCAAGTGAAGTTCTGGATGATGTGCACGATCATATCAGAGAAAGAATTGACTTTGCTCAGGAGGATCGGATTTTTTCACTCGACATTAAAAAAGCCATACAATTGATCAAAGAAAGAGAGCTACTCTCAACCGCCGCTTTCCATAACAAGTCATACAGTGAGTATGATGATTTATTCGAATCCTATTAATCTATTGAAGATGATACATACAGAGAAAAAATCAGATTTTCGGCAACAGATCCAACAAGGTATTCCTTCTGTTATGCCTGAAAAGAGAAACTATCCTAAAGGAGTGAATCAAGCACCAAAAAGAAAAGATATTCTCAATAAGGATGAAAAAATGCTTGCCATTCAAAATGCCCTGCGCTATTTCCCAAAAGACTGGCACAGGGAACTTGCCAAGGAATTTCTGGAAGAATTAAACACCTTGGGAAGAATTTATATGTACCGCTTCAAACCCGGCTATACAATGGTCGCCCGACCCGTGGACGCATACCCTGCTAAAAGTAGCAAAGCGGCCGCTATTATGTTAATGATTCAGAACAATCTTGATCCTGCTGTTGCACAGCATCCTGAAGAATTAATTACCTACGGAGGAAACGGCGCTGTTTTCCAAAACTGGGCGCAATATTTACTTACCATGAAATATTTGTCTGAAATGACAGATGAGCAGACGCTTCATATGTATTCTGGGCATCCCATGGGACTGTTCCCTTCCAGCAAAGGAGCGCCACGTGTGATTGTAACTAACGGAATGATGGTTCCTAATTATTCAAAACCTGATGATCTTGAAAAATACAATGCGCTGGGAGTGACACAATATGGTCAAATGACTGCAGGTTCCTTTATGTATATCGGGCCTCAGGGAATTGTACATGGAACTACCATTACCTTAATGAACGCTTTTAGAAAAATACTTGCTAAAGGTGAAAGTACTGAAGGAAAAATATTTTTGACTTCTGGATTAGGCGGTATGAGTGGCGCGCAGCCTAAAGCTGGAGATATCACAGGATGTATCACTATTTGTGCAGAAGTAAATGAAAACGCTGCGCGAAAAAGGCATGAACAGGGATGGGCCAGTGAATTGATCCAAGATATGGATGAACTTGTTCAAAGAACAAGAGGTGCTCAGGAAAATAAAGAAATTCTTTCTATCGCATTTCATGGGAATATTGTTGATGTTTGGGAACGGTTTGATCAGGAAAATATATTTGTTCATGTGGGCTCAGATCAAACCTCTTTACACAATCCCTGGTCTGGTGGGTATTATCCTGCAGGACTTAGTTTTGAACAAGCCAATGATATGATTCGTAACAATCCTGATCTCTTTAAAGACAAAGTACAGGAATCATTGCGCAGACAGGCAAAATCAATTAATAATCATGCCAAAAAAGGAACGTATTTCTTTGATTATGGCAATGCCTTTCTACTGGAATCGTCTCGGGCTGGTGCCGATGTTATGGGTAGCACGCCTGGTCAGTTCAAATATCCTACCTATGTTCAGGATATTCTTGGCCCTATGTGTTTCGATTATGGTTTCGGACCTTTCAGATGGGTCTGTACTTCGGGAAAACCAACAGATCTGGACACCTCCGATCAAATCGCAATGGATGTTCTAACTGAAATCCAAAAAACAGCTCCTGAAGAAATTCAACTTCAAATGAATGACAATATTGTCTGGATTAAGAATGCGAAACAAAATAAATTGGTTGTAGGATCACAGGCCCGAATATTATACGCTGATGCCGAAGGTCGTGCGAAAATTGCCTTGGCATTTAATGAGGCCATTAAAAAAGGTGAAATTTCTGCCCCAATTGTCCTGGGACGTGATCATCATGATGTAAGTGGAACAGATTCTCCCTACCGGGAAACAAGTAATATCAATGACGGGAGTCAATTTACTGCCGATATGTCCATTCATAATGTAATAGGTGATAGTTTTAGAGGTGCTACCTGGGTATCCATTCATAACGGTGGCGGCGTCGGATGGGGCGAAGTTAGCAATGGTGGCTTTGGATTGGTGCTAGATGGTTCTAAAACAGCAGAAGACCAATTAAAATCTATGCTATTCTATGATGTAAATAACGGTATTGCCCGAAGAAGCTGGGCTAGAAACAAAGAAGCCTTATTTGCCATTAAACGGGAGATGGACAGATCCCCAAATTTAAAAGTTACTTTACCTAATTTGGTTGAAGCAGCTGTTTTAAATGACTTGAATATATAAAAAAAGTGCCCATCATAATGGGCACTTTTAGTTTACATCCTTTATTTTTTAATGGAACAGCCAATCGCTTTGGTGCTCGGAAGTTGTACAGGCACCCCTTTGATAAGTTCATTCACTGCATTTTCTACAAACTTGGTTTTCACTGATCCTTCATTTCTTGCGCTATCATCAATTGATCCGATATAGCGAACGATCAAATCATTCTTCTCTTTGTTCAAAACATATACATGTGGTGTTTTACTGGCGCCATAGGCTGGATATACCTTTTGACCATCATCGAATAAATAAGGGAACTCAAAGCCTTTTTCTTTGGCTCTTACTTTCATTAACTCATAGCTATCACCACTTGAAATAGCAGGATTATTTGGATTGATGGCAATTACAGGATATCCCTTTCCCTTGTATTTCTTATTCAATTCTATGATTCTATCTTCATTGGCAACAGAAACAGGACAGGTATTACAGGTAAATATTACTATAAAGCCATTGGCTTCTTCAAAATCCGCAAGAGATACCATTTTGCCATCTACATTTTTAAGTTTAAAATCTTCTGCCTTATCACCAATTTGATAACTCAGTATAATCTTAGATATGCCGATATCTGTTCCGGAAAAAGCAAAAACAGAAAAAATTGTGGATAATGCGATGGCACATAACAGGAAAAAATAGTGTTTGTTTTTCATAATACTATAGGTTTTTAATTTTCAGAATCTCGTTTTCAAGCTCCTCCTGGGTAAAGGACTTTTCAAAGAATTGTTTCTTTTCACCTTTAAAGATAAGCGTGGCAGGCAATGCTCCGGACCAGGTGGTATCCACTTTTGGAATCCATTCATTTTCGTATGGGTCATCCAACAGCACTACTTCAGACTGTAATTTCTTTTCAGAAACAAAGGGAATCAATTGACTTTCAAGTTTGTTTGGGAAATCAAGACTCACCAAAACAATTTTGACCTCTCCCTTATATTTCTCTCCAAGATTTTCAAAATATGGAAGCTCTTTAATACATGGCTTACACCAGGTAGCCCAAAAATTAACAACGGTGGTTTGATTCCGACTTGATTGTAAAAAAAGTTCTAATTCTTCAAAATTATACACCTCAATTACTTCATTGGCATTGACTTTTGAAAGGTCATTTTTCGTCTCTTTTTTTTGACAAGACATTAAAATAAAAAGAGTTAAAGAGAGGAGTATATATTTCATTTTTTGCAAGTGTATACTTACAAATTTATAGATTCATCCAAGTCAAAAAAGCCTTCACCTGAATTTTATCAAAACTTTAACTTTGAATCGGGGCAGAAAATTAGTGCTTAAACAGCAATGTAAAAGTAGTGTACAAACCGACTTCTGAGCTGACGAGCAAATTACCCCCGTGCTTTTTAAGTATGTTTTTTGACAGACTCAATCCAATACCAGAACCATTCTTTTTGGTAGTATAAAATGGAATAAAAATTTGACTCATGATCTTTTCCTCAATGCCTTTGCCATTATCCGAAACCAGGATCATTGTTTTATCCTGTTCCACAATGCAACTCAATTTTATCTCAGGATCTTTGA
>NZ_JBPCUJ010000083.1:0-23512 GCF_051011215.1 Lutimonas sp. | reverse complement strand
CTTACTTTCCAATACAGAAGTTCGCAAAAATGTTCCCTAACAGATCATCGGTAGTGATTTCTCCGGTGATCTCACCTAAATGAAATAAAGCCTGTCTGATATCAATGGCCATAAGGTCGCTTGAAATATGATGATCCATTCCTTTTTGAACTTCATTGAGGGCTTCAAAGGCTTTATTCAATGCCTCAAAATGTCTGGAATTGCTCACTACGGTTTGCTGGTTACTCAAGGCACCTGCGTTTACCAAACGCACTAAATGCTCAAGCAGGTCTTCCAATCCTGTCTTTTGCTTGGCAGAGATCAGAATCCAATTTGGTTGTTCAGCCTCAATAGCTTCTTGCCTTTCTTCTGTTAAAGTATCGGCTTTGTTGATCAGGGTCAGGATTTTTTTCTCAGGATATTTTTCTTGCAGTTTTTTTGCTTCGAGAGACAAACTGTTTACATCGAAATCTTTGGTGGCATCAATCAAATGAAGCACCAGCTGCGCTTTTTCTATGTTTTCAAAGGTCTTCTGAATACCGATGTTTTCCACAACATCTTTGGTATCCCTGATACCTGCTGTATCTATAAATCGATACGTGACCCCCTTTAGGGCAATTTCATCTTCAATGGCATCCCTGGTAGTACCTGCGATGTCGCTGACAATCGCTTTATCTTCATTTAACAAAGCATTGAGTAGGGTAGACTTTCCAACATTGGGCTCTCCTACGATAGCTACAGGAATTCCATTTTTTAATACATTCCCTAAGGCGAATGAATCGATCAGTCTTTTGATGACTTGAGTAATTTTAGAAATCAGTTCCTGAAAAGCCGACCTGTCTGCAAATTCTACATCCTCCTCAGAAAAATCCAGTTCCAGCTCTATCAAAGAAGCAAAATTTAATAATTCAGCACGTAAGGCCGCTATTTCATTGGAAAAACCACCACGCATCTGCTGCATAGCAATATTATGCGAACTGGCAGAGTCAGAAGCAATCACATCCGCCACAGCTTCTGCCTGGCTCAGATCCATTTTTCCATTCAGAAAAGCGCGCAATGTAAATTCTCCCGCATCGGCGTGTCTCGCTCCATTCTTTAAGAACAGCTGTAATATCTCTTGCTGAATATAAGCAGAACCATGACATGAAATTTCTATTACATTTTCTCCTGTATACGAATGCGGTGTTTTAAAAACAGTCACCAAGGCTTCGTCTATAATTCTATCGCCATCTACAACATGGCCCAGATGCACCGTATGCGATGCCACTGTCTGTAAGGATTTGCCTTTTCCTTTTGGGGTAAAATAATGATTCACCAAGGCAATAGCTTCAGGACCTGATAAGCGAATCACGGCAATGGCACCCACCCCAAAAGGGGTTGCAAGAGCTATGATCGTGTCGTTTTTTAAGGATGTGTCAGATAGGTCGGTCATTCGTGATTTCTATAATTTGGGCAAAGATACACACATTTGACAGGAAATCATTGTAACATTTTTTAGAAGTCAACGTCAAATAATAAAACACTTATATGAGAGAAGACAGGCAAACCTTAATGTTAGCACACCTTAGTCAACTATTGGACCTTATCACCGGCTTTGGTGGTTTTATCGTTCCTTTAATAATCTGGTTGACAAAAAAGGATGAGATCTATGATATGGATGAACATGGTAAAAGTATTGTCAACTTTCAACTGAGTATGTTTTTATATGCCATTATCTGCGTACCACTTATTTTGCTTATTGGACTTGGATTACTGGGCTTAATTGCCATCGGTATACTATGCCTTGTTTTTCCCGTCATCAACGCTATCAAAGTAAATAATGGTGAGGCACCTCATTATCCTTTATCCATTCGATTTATTGACTAAGAACTACCCATGTACACGGGCAGTGGTACCTCTGTTTCTCATAAATTCTGCCTCATAGTCCAATAGACCGTTCCATTTTTTATTGACGATTTCCTTGTCCTGGTATTTCCTGGCAAATCCTAAAAAAACAGTATAGTGATTCGCTTCAGAGATCATGAGTTCTTTATAGAATTCAGAAAGTGCCGGGTCTTCGATGTTTTCTGAAAAGACCTTAAAGCGTTCGCAGCTTCTGGCTTCAATCAGGGCAGCGATCAGTAAACGCTGGATCAAAGCATCCGTGCGATCATGTGTTTTAGGAAAAAAAGAATGCAGGTGTTTGGCATAGTCATTTTTTTGCTCTCTGCCGAGTACCATGCCTTTGGCCACCATAAAATCGTGAACCATTTTAAAGTGTTCCATTTCTTCAATGGCAATTTCGCTCATCGCTTGTACCAATGCTGTTTCTTCAGAATAATTGATGATAATGGATACAGCATTGGAAGCCGCTTTTTGTTCTGCAAAAGCATGGTCCGTAAGTACTTGCTGAAGCCCGCTTTTGGCGACTTCAACCCAGGAGGTTTCGGTTTCGAATTTTAATCCTAACATAATCGGAAGTTTGCATTCAAGAATGAATGATTAAGGATGCAAATTTAGAATTTAAATTTGATTCTGGAAATTTCGAAAGTGAGTACTTAGAGTTCTAAATTGAATTTTTTTCGAAGCAGGGCCAGGGCCTTGTTTTTTTCTTTGAGCAATTCGTATTTTTCCTGAGGTGTATAGGCAAACCTTTTTGTATTGTCTTCGTTGACCGTTATTTTAAAATCAACCTGGTAATTGTTCAATTTTTGTCTGATATGCCTCAATACCCTGGGACGCACCTTTAAAAGCTCTACCTTCATTAATTCATTCGGATAGGTTACATGGATCATCTGATCTTTTAATTTAGGTGTATCGGCTTTTAGAATAGAAGCCAGTATTTTTTCTCCTTGTTGGTGCAGGTCCTCCACATAAGAATTCCAGACTTCAAAAAATGTAGCTTCTGTAAATGGATCCTTCGCCAGGTTTTTGGTATCTACAGTCTGTTCTTTGGTTTTTTTAATTCTTTCAGCTTCCTCTTTATTTCTTTTTAAACTAGAAAGTGACAGGGCAGAATTTCTACGACCTGAATTCTTGAGGTCGAGAGGTTTGGGTTTACTGACTTCCTTAGCAGGTGCTTTGGATACTGCTTTTGGTGGAGGTGGAGGAGGTGCTTTTACTGCGGTTTGCAACCGGGTAGTTTGTTGTTGAGCTGCAGAGGCAAGCCCAGATTCCTTTGTTTTTTCTACCGGATGAGTGGTGAGAAAATGGAAGGAAGGAATTATGAATCGTTTAGATTTTTTTTTTGCCATCAAATGTGATGGAAGCGATTTTCATTAAAGTCAGTTCAACGAGGAGTCGTTGGTTCTTACTGCTTTTAAATTTTAGATCGCAGTCATTGGCAATGTCTATGGCTCGCATTAAAAACCGTAAATCTGATTTTTTTGCTTGTTCGAGGTATTGCTTTTTTGCCGTATCACCTACTTCAAGCAGTTCGATGGTAGCAGCATCTTTTGCCACCAGCAGGTCTCTGAAATGAGAGGCCAGACCAATAATAAAGTGATGTCCTTCAAAGCCTTTGGTCATGATATTGTTCAGACTTATCAATACCTGAGGGATGTTATTGTCTAATAACAGGTCAGTTACCTGAAAATAAACATCATGATCAAGGACATTTAAATTATCAGACACCGCTTTTCTGGTCAGTTCAGCACCCGAAAAACTGACAACCCGGTCGAAAATAGACAAGGCATCTCTAAGGGCACCATCCGCTTTTTGAGCGATAATATGCAGGGCATCGTCTTCGGCATTTACACTTTCTCCTTTCGCTATTTTCTGCAAATAATTTTTAATATCCAATACACCGATGCGTTTGAAATCAAATATCTGACACCTCGATAAAATTGTAGGAATGATCTTGTGCTTTTCAGTGGTCGCAAGTATGAAAATCGCATGAGCCGGCGGTTCTTCCAATGTCTTAAGGAAAGCATTAAAGGCAGCTTGAGAGAGCATGTGCACCTCATCAATGATATACACCTTGAATTTTCCTGTTTGTGGAGGTATACGCACCTGATCCGTCAAATTCCTGATATCGTCCACAGAATTATTGGAAGCTGCATCTAATTCAAAAATATTGAAGGCAAAGTCCTCATCTTCCATAGGATTCTCAACACTCTCCTGATTGATACGCTTGGCAAGAATTCGTGCACAGGTAGTTTTACCAACCCCACGAGGACCTGTAAACAATAGAGCCTGCGCCAGATGGTCATTCTTAATAGCATTTTCCAGGGTATTCGTAATGGCTTGCTGCCCTACGACGTCGCTAAATACCTGTGGTCGGTATTTTCTGGCTGATACTATAAAATGTTCCATTTGATTTCTGCTTGAAGGAAACAAATGTATGAATTACCCAAGCTAATTACAACTAAAATATGTGCCTGATGCAATCCTTTTGATCTTTGTCATGACCTGCCTTAAGCTTGTGAAAATGAGCATGCCAAGTACATCAGATGGAGTTTCTGACTCAGCGATTGTACAATAAAAGATGTATTAGACACTGTAAATCTTATCGTAAAGATGCTTATATGTTTTGAGAATCACTTCCCTTTTTGGTTTAAATGTAGGTGTCAGCAGGTTGTTATCTACCGACCAGATTTCGGCAGTCATTTCAAACTTCTTGATCGTTTCCCACTTACCGAACTGCTTGTTGCCGTGCTCGATTTCTTCCAGAATTCGATCGTGTACTTCTTTATTAACAGCCATTTCTTCTGGTGTTAATCCACAATTGATTTGATGGCGCCTCGCCCATTCCTTCACAAATTCATAGTTTGGTTGCAGGATGGCTGCCGGCATTTTTTGACCTTCTCCAATGACCAGTATTTGTTCTATAAATCGAGATTGTTTCATCTCATTTTCTAATAGAGTCGGAGAAATATATTTACCTCCGGATGTTTTAAAAATTTCTTTTTTTCTCCCGGTGATCTTTAAAAATCCTTCTTTATCCAGTTCTCCTTTATCTCCGGTATGAAAATAATCATCCGTCATCACCGAGGCAGTTTTCTCGGCATCTTTATAATATCCCTGCATCACATTAGGACCTTTGACCAAAATTTCCCCGTCTTCGGCAATTTTTATCGCTACGTTTTCGATGGCTTTACCAACCGTTCCTACTTTAAAATTTTCATCTTCATAAGAATTCACAGAAACCACAGGTGATGTCTCAGTGAGTCCATAACCTTCTAAAATTCGCATACCAGCTGCGGAGAACACCTTGGTTAACCTGGGTTGCAAGGCTGCAGAACCGGATACCATATGGTTGATGTTACCTCCAAGAGCCTCTCGCCATTTACTGAAGATCAATTTGTTGGCAAGTGCGAGTTTTTTTTCATAGAACCAGCCATTGCGTCCATAGGGTTCGTAGGCCAGCCCCACATCAACGGCCCAAAAGAATAAAGCTTTTTTTACCCCGGTCAGGGCAGCTCCCTTGGCAATGATGCTATCATAGATTTTTTCAAGTAATCGCGGCACCACACTCATAAAATCAGGCTTGACCTCTTTGATGTTTTCAGGAATCTTTTCGATAGATTCCGCAAAGTAAATGGTAATCCCAGAATAAATATACAGGTAATGCAACATCCTCTCAAAGACATGACAAACCGGTAAAAAACTCAGCACATTATCGATGGTTACGATAAATGGCAGGCCTTTGACCGTATCCAACACATTGCTCACCAAATTGCTGTGCGACAGCATCACACCCTTAGGAACACCTGTGGTTCCCGAGGTATAAATAATGGTCGCCAAATCCTCGGTTTTTACTTTATCTTTTAATGTATCTACTTTTTTCTGTAATGTTTCATCAGATCCCAGTGTGAAAACTTCTTCCCAATAAGCACAGTCTTTTACTTTATCAAACGAAAAAATGCGCTTCAGACTTTTTACTTCTTTTTCGATGGCATTTGCCTTGGTAAAAAGTTCCTCATCAGAAAGGAAACAGTACTTGACTTCGGCATGGTTAAAAATATATTTATAATCTGCTTCACTAATCGTAGGGTAGATGGGTACATTCACGGCACCAATCTGCGACAAGGCCAGGTCCATAATATTCCATTCTGTCCTGTTGGTTGAAGATATCAATGCGATTTTGTCTCCGGGTTTTACTCCCAATGACAACAATCCTCTACTCACAATATTTGCCTTTGCCACAAACTCCTTAGAAGAAGTACTCACCCATTCGCCGCTGGCTTTTGAGACCAGGGCTTTTGGCAGGTTGTATTTATCAAGTTGATAATAAGCAAAATCAAATATTCTTGTTATTTCTGAAGCCATACCGTGTAATTATTATTAATGCAAAATAGGGATTTTATATTAAAATTTAAAATGATTAGAAATCCAAAAATTTCTTCGTAAAATGCGGGTCAAAACGAAGCACAATTACCTATATTTGCAGCTGAAAAAATTAGATAAAAACATCCATGTACGTCTTTATAAATGGTGTTTGATAGTTAATTTTGGGATCTTAAAAATAATAGAATGAAGATATCATATAATTGGTTAAAAGAATTTTTGAACATTGATCTGGATGTTGAAAAAGTAAGTGAGATCTTAACTGATTTGGGATTGGAAGTTGAGGGAATTGAAACATTCGAAGCTGTAAAAGGCAACCTTGAAGGTGTTGTGGTAGGTGAAGTTTTAAGTTGCGAACAGCATCCTAATGCTGACAGATTAAAAGTAACACAGGTGGATCTTGGCCTGGAAAACCCTGTACAGATAGTGTGTGGGGCGCCGAATGTGGCCAAGGGACAAAAGGTTCCTGTAGCAACCATAGGCACGACTTTATACGATGCTACAGGAGAAGGATTTAAAATAAAGAAAGGAAAAATACGAGGTGAAGAAAGTCATGGAATGATCTGTGCCGAGGATGAATTAGGTCTGGGACAGAGTCATGATGGAATCATGGTTTTAGAAGCCGGAACCGAAGTAGGAACCAAGGCCTCTGAACTTTTTGACTTGTATAGTGATCAGGTGATCGAAATTGGATTAACGCCGAACAGGGCGGATGCCATGAGTCATTTAGGCGTAGCACGAGATCTCTATGCCGGTTTGTTGCATATGGAAGAATTGCAAACGAAATTTAATACACCCTCTGTGGGTGATTTTCATGTTGACGAACGAACTTATGCTGTAAAAGTGGAGGTGGAAGATCATCAACAGGTTCCAAGATATGCGGGAATTACCATCACAGATTTAAAAATTGAAGCATCTCCGGACTGGCTTCAGAATAAGTTAAGAGCTATCGGGTTGGGACCGATCAATAATGTGGTTGACATTACCAATTACATTCTTCACGGGTTGGGACAACCTTTGCATGCCTTTGATGCGGATAAGATTAAAGGGGATAAGGTGGTTGTTAAAAACCTGCCATCTGGAACTATGTTTATGGGACTGGACGGTGTTGAAAGAAAACTTCATGAAGATGATATCATGATATGTGACGGTGAAGACAACCCTATGTGTATTGGAGGTGTTTTTGGTGGTTTGAATTCTGGTGTTACGGAAGACACAAAAACCATCTTTTTGGAAGCAGCTTATTTCGATCCGATTTCGGTACGAAAAACGGCAAAGCGCCATGCCTTGAATACGGATGCTTCGTTTAGATTTGAGCGTGGCATCAATCCTAATGCGGTGGTTTATGCCTTGAAAAGAGCGGCCATATGGATTGCGGACCTGGCCAATGGGAAGATCGTTTCAGATGTAACGGACCTGTACCCGAATAAAATAGAAGATTTTCAGGTGAATTTTTCTTATGAAAAAGCGTTTCGTCTAATAGGAGAAGAAATCCCAACGGATACGATTAAAGATATCCTTGCCTCTTTGGATATAAAGATCAACCATCAGACAGCCTCAGGCTTAGGTTTGACGATTCCAGCCTATCGTGTGGATGTAACAAGAGAAGCTGATATTGTAGAAGAGATTTTAAGGGTGTATGGCTATAACAATGTAAACATTCCCGATAAGATCAAAACTTCGGTGGCTAGTGCTGACAAATGGAGTCCAGAAAGAATTGAGCAGGTATCTTCCGGTTTTTTAATTTCCAACGGGATTTATGAATCCATGAGTAATTCCCTGACCAAACCTGAATATGCGGATGCTTCAGAAGTGATTGAAAAGGAAAGAAACGTTGAAATCTTAAATGCCTTGAGTAAGGACCTTGCCGTGATGAGACAATCAATGCTATTTGGTTTGCTGGAAGGGGTATCTTACAATATCAACCGAAAGAACACTGATTTAAAATTGTTTGAATTTGGTAATACCTATCATAAGTTTGACTCAGGTTATGAAGAAAATAAACATTTGGCCATTGCCTTGACAGGTAAGCGAACGGCAGCACATTGGTCTCAGGCGAACAGAAACTCAGATATTTTTTATTTAAAAGGTATTGTAAAAAGTTTGCTGGAAAGACTGGGCGTATCGGGATTGAAATACGCTAAATCTAAAAACGATATTTTTTCTGAATCAGTGGCATTAAATCAAGGAAAAACTAAAATTGTTGAATTTGGTTTAGTGAGAAATGAACTGTTGCAAAAGTTTGGGATCAAGCAAGAAGTATTGTTTGCAGATTTTAACTGGAACAATGTGTTAAAAACAGCAGGACGAAAGAAGATCAAAATTACTGAATTGCCTAAGTACCCTGAAGTGAAGCGTGATTTAGCCTTACTTTTAGATGAAGAGGTAGATTTTATAGATTTGTATAATTATGCTTTCCAGAGTGAACGTAAATTATTAAAAAATGTCGACTTGTTTGATGTCTATGTTGGCAACAAATTGCCCAAAGGGAAAAAGTCTTATGCCCTTAGTTTTATCTTACAGGATGATCATAAAACCCTGAATGATAAGCAGATTGATAAGATTATGAACAAGTTACAGCAGGGATTTAAAAAACAGTTCGACGCAGAATTGAGGTAAGCACCTGTTTAGTTCGGGAATTGACCTTTTTTAATGTGATAATTTCAACTTAAATTTCTAATATTGGAAGCCGAATTTTATATTTTTAAGGTAATGAAAAACAAGGTGTTGTTTCTGGGCTTGTTAATGGTTTTTGCGTTGGTAACAGCCTGTTCTGATGATGATGACACATCGGGTCCAGTGGACCCTGAAGATCTGATATTGAGTGAAATTGCAACACGCAACCTGAATGATGGCACTGAGACAACAAGAGTTGAAGAATCATTTTTAAGCGGTCAGCCTTATATCAGGTATACCTTCGAAGGAGAAACTGTCGTATCTAAAGTAGAATTCAAATATAATAACAGGGGGTCCGTGGAGAGTATCAAATATTATTATGATACTCGTTATGAAGAACAAGAAACGTTTTTGTATGACGCGAAGAACCGACTGATAGAGTTCTATTCTGAAAATGTTACTGCGCCTGAAATGGCCTATTACAGAGAATTTGAGTATCCGGAAAATGGTACCATAATTGAACAGCAAAGGGATAATTTAAAGGAACCCCTTCCGGGAGGAAGGTTTGTATACTCCTTGAATGAGGCAGGTTTGATTTATAAAGTTGAATCTGAAGACGGAGAGGTTTTTCAGGCTGAATTTGAGGGCAATCAAATCATCACTGTAAGTACTCCAAATGATGGTGAATATACCTATATGTATGATGAAGTCAATCTGGATCAGGGTGATTTCAATAAAAGATACTATCAAAGTATTTATGGGGCAGATCCGAATAATGCTGCCTTATACCTTTCCTCTTTGCTGGATATGCCACAGGCCTATGCGGATAAGTTTCTTATTTCGACGGCTTCAGATCAGGTGATGCTGCGTTATGATTATACATTCGATCTACAGAACTTTCCATTGGAAAGAGCAGACTTTGATAAGGTCGTTCAAACGGCTGAGGTTAGCTATACCTATGAGTAATTTTTAGAAACAAAAATTTTATGAAAAAAGGAATCATTTTGGCTAATGATTCCTTTTTATTTTGAATTATATTTGCAAAAATTTCAGCAATGTACAAATCAATTATCCGTAGAATTCTTTTTCAATATGACCCTGAAGAGGTTCATCATTTTACATTTTCGACAATCAAGACATTGATGAAAATACCACTCGTACCTTCCATAACTAAAAGTATTTTTAAGGTGTCGAGCCCTTCTCTGGAAAAAGAAGTATTTGGTTTAAAGTTTAAAAACCCTGTTGGCTTAGCTGCAGGATTTGATAAAAATGCTGTGTTATTTGATGAGTTTTCAAACTATGGTTTTGGTTTTGTTGAAATAGGAACCGTAACACCCAAAGGGCAGCCAGGGAATCCTAAGAAAAGACTCTTCAGATTGAAGGAGGATGAAGCTGTGATCAACAGGATGGGATTCAATAATGAAGGGGTGGATGCTGTAGTTGAACGATTAAAACATCGAAAAACAGATGTCATTATTGGAGGGAATATCGGGAAAAACAAAGTGACGCCTAATGAGAATGCCATTGATGATTATATGATCTGTTTTGAAAAGTTGTTTGACTATGTCGATTACTTCGTAGTGAACGTGAGTTCTCCAAACACACCTAATTTAAGGGCCTTACAGGACAAAGAGCCTTTGACCAAATTGCTTCAGACCTTACAACAAAAGAATTTGACAAAACAAGGTCCAAAACCCATACTCCTCAAGATTGCGCCGGACCTTACAGACAGTCAGTTATTGGATATTATCGATATTGTCAATACCACAAAAATTGCAGGTGTTATTGCCACGAATACAACGATTTCTCGTGATGGCTTGCAATCTGATAATAAGTCTGAAACTGGAGGTCTGAGTGGAAAACCCGTTAAAAACAGGTCCACCGAGGTCATCCGTTTTTTAGCTGAGAAATCAGGAAAGTCATTTCCAATTGTCGGAGTAGGAGGTATTCATTCTGCGGCTGATGCTCAGGAAAAAATAGAGGCTGGCGCTGATTTGGTACAGTTATACACCGGATTTATCTATGAAGGCCCTGCCCTGGTTAAAAGAATCAACAAAAGCTTACGCTAAGTATTACTATTGACTATTTAAAAGGTTGGTAATGCCAATTTCCTGTTTCACAACATAATTGGCCAGCTTGGAGTTTTTAAGGTAATTGGTATGCGGATAGTAGATAAACAATAAGGATCCGTTCTTTATTTTTTGAACCACCTGCGTGTAATTCTCTTTCGGAAGTGACGGACAACCCAGACTTCTACCTAATCGACCATTTTTCTTAATAAAACTGGTGCTTACATAGTCAGCCGCATGGATCACAATGGCCCTTTCTCTTGCATTGTCATTGCTAAATTCCAAACCATCTAAACGCAGAGACAAGCCATGCTTCCCGCTATAGGTTTCTGCTGTTCTGTAAAATCCGATACTACTTTTGAAGGACCCAACTTTATTTGAGAAATCTTTAGCGAACTCTCCTCCAGAGTTCCTGCCATGAGCCACGATCGATTTATGAATTATTTTTTCATTGGGAACATCGATCAGAAAGAAACGATTCTTATTGGCAGATACACTCATGTCTATCACCGTCAAAAGACTTCCTTCTTCAATTTCTCCTTCTTTTTGCAATTTAAGATAGCCTTTTAAAGCAGTTTCAAAGGCAGGATAGTGCAGGTCAGAATCATTTAACGCGATATACAGCCTTTCTGCATAGGCTTCAAAGTCTTCGATAGTTATAGAATAAAAATCTTTATTAGAATTTGGACTGGCATCAAGAACTGCTAAATTCAAAAGCATACAACAAAGCAAGAAAACTCCTTTTCTGATCATATTTTAAGCTTATAAGTGGCGGTAGTTGATTCGATTTTTGATCCTGTTTCCATCCGGAAGCGTCTTTCAAAGTCACAAAAGTAGTATATTCCGCATTAATAATGAACCAATTAAGGAATTTTTAACGCTTATGGATTTGTTCTATTATCTCTTATGAGAAAATACTTTTAAACTTAATGGGGTCACTTTCGTGCATGATCTTGTAAACACCTTCAAAAATATCGTTCACAGAAGGCTTGGAAAAATAATCACCATCGGTACCATAGGCAGGTCTATGCGGTTGCGCTGTTATGGTTGTCGGTCTGCTGTCCAAATAATTATAAGCGCCCTGTTTGTTGACAATTTCATCTAAAAGATATGCCGATGCCCCTCCTGGGATATCCTCATCAATAATAACAAGTCGATTTGTTTTTCGTACACTCAATAACACGTCTTGTTCAAGGTCAAATGGCAGTAGCGATTGTGCGTCAATAATTTCAGCATCAATACCCACCTGAGAAAGGTCTCTGGAGGCTTCTTCCACCAGTTTTAGGGTTGACCCGTAAGAGACCAATGTTATGTCACTTCCTTCTTTGACGGTTTCAACAACTCCAATAGGCGTTGTAAATTCCCCCAAATTTGTAGGAATTCTCTCTTTGAGCCTGTATCCGTTGAGGTTTTCTATTACGATGGCGGGTTCATCTGATTTTAACAAAGTGTTATAAAATCCAGCAGCTTTGGTCATATTCCTTGGTACCAATATATAGATTCCTCTAAACAAATTAACCAAACTACCCATTTGAGATCCTGAATGCCAGATGCCTTCCAATCGATGACCTCTTGTTCTAATGATCAAAGGAGCCACTTGTTTTCCAAAGGTTCTGTACCTGAGTGTTGCCAAATCATCGGTAAGTACCTGAGTCGCATAAAATATATAATCCAGGTACTGGATTTCGGCGATAGGTCGCAATCCTCTCATTGCCATACCAAGACCTTGCCCAATAATAGTTACTTCTCTGATACCGGTGTCATAGACTCTTTCTTCTCCGTGCTTTTCCTGTAATCCTTCTAGTCCCTGATTGACATCCCCGATCTTACCGGAATCCTCTCCAAAAATGAGTACTTTTTTGTTCTTACTTAAAAGGGCGTCAAAATTATTTCGAATGATGACCCGTGCATCTACATCTTCAGCTTCGTCGTCATATTCGGCTTCAATTTCCTCAATGTTGGTTGCTCTGCTGTCCAGCTCACTGTACAAGTGAGAACTGTATTTGGGTTGCTGCAAAGCGTGGTATTCTTTTAACCAGTTTTGAAGCAATTCTTTTTCTTTAAACTCTTCATCACGAAGATAGATCAGACTTCTACGTCCTATGGTTAGGATATTTTTTCGAATCGGTTCGTCGATAGATTCTAATTCTCTTTTTAATTTTTCTATAAAAATTTCATTTTCACTTTTTCTGGCCGCTTTTTCGAGAAGGTTTAGGAGCTCTTTTCGCTCCTGAAGCATCGGTTTTAGAAAGTCATTCCAAGATTCTTTTTTTGCCTCTCTGACTATTATTTTTGCTTCTTTTTCAAGTGCTTTTAAGGCATCTTCATTTTCCACAAATTTCAAGACTTCACCATCCTGATCTTCCAACTCAAAATTGAGAATCCATTCACGCATTTTAGCATTGCAATCATGTTCTTTTTCCCAGGCCAATCTATCTTTGTCTTTATATCGTTCATGAGACCCTGAAGTAGAATGTCCTTGAGGTTGTGTAAGTTCTTTTACATGGATGATGACAGGCACATGCTCTTCTCTGGCGATAGAAGCTGCCTTATTATAGGTGTCCACCAATTGAGTATAGTTCCATCCGTTTACAACGAATATTTCATAACCCGCACCCTTGCCATCTCTCTGAAAACCTTTGAGAATTTCAGAAATACTTTCTTTGGTAGTCTGGTATTTTGAGTGTACTGAGATTCCGTATTCATCATCCCAGATACTAATCACCATCGGTACTTTTAACACGCCGGCAGCATTGATGGTTTCAAAGAATGGACCTTCAGAAGTACTGGCATTACCAATGGTTCCCCATGCTACTTCATTTCCCTTATCAGAAAGGATACCCTCCTGATCGAGGTCAGGGATATTTCTAAATTTTTTGGAAGCTTCGGCAAGTCCTAACAAACGCGGCATTTGACCGGAAGTAGGAGAGATGTCCGCACTTACATTGTATTGTTCTTTTAGGTTTTTCCAACTGCCGTCTTCTGCTAATGAATGCGTTGAAAAGTGTCCATTCATTTGTCGCCCTGCTGAAAAAGAATCAGCTTTAATATCCGCATGGGCGTAAAGACTTGAAAAAAAATGCCTGGGCGTATATTCACCAATGGCCATCATAAATGTCTGATCCCTGTAATAGCCCGAACGCCAATCACCTTTTTTAAAGGCTTTGGCCATCGCTAACTGAGGTACTTCTTTTCCGCCTCCAAAAATTCCAAATTTCGCCTTTCCTGTTAACACCTCACGTCTTCCCAATAAACTACATTCTCTGCTTAATATGGCAATTTTATAGTCCTCTAGTACTTCATTTTTGAATTCTTGAAAGGATAATTTTTTTGAGGATTCAACCGTCTTATTGATCATATATATGAGGCTTTAGCAGTTGTGCAAATATACAAAAAATAAGAGCATATTTTTGCCTGGTCTAAGTGTCTGAAAACGAGTGTTAAATCAAAAAAGAAGCTAAATGTTCACCTTTCTAAATCAGTAGAATCCTCTTTTTACAAAATTGTAAATTCTTTCTATGTCAATAGTGAGCACAAATCGAATTCTAGATGCATAATCAGAGAAACCAGGTTCAAATCCATTGCTCGACTGCAAAGGGAAATACACCTCTAAAAAATTGTGCACGAAATTTAGCCTTACTCCGGTATCATATTTAAATCGAGCTGCCTCGTTGCTGTTTTTTAAAAAGCCCGCATCAGCATAGAGCTCCACAAATCTCCAGACTCCAATGCTACCGTTTGTACTCAGTATCCATTCATTGGCGAAAGAATCTTCAAAAATACTTTTAAACCCACCTTCTGTAATAATGATTTGCTGACTTAAAAAACCAGAATCCTCCGAACGTCCCAAATAGTTCAAATCGAATAAATAGTCACTGGGTCTGTCAGAGGCAAAGCTAAAAAAGTCGGTTTCGGTATTATTGAAAATAAAGGAACCAAAGTACAGTCTTAGGTCTAAATATCGATTGATGTTTGTTAATTTTCGATACCGGAGATCAAGAGAAACTTTACTAAAATCTTTGTTTAATTGAAAGTCAGCAAAATACCGTAAATCATTAATGATTTCGGGCTTTGAAAACCCATACCTAACATTCAGAATATTGTATTGATAGGTTTCCGGATCGATGTTTTCATCAGGCAATTCCCTGTCTACCATCACATAACGGGTCAATAGATTTTTACCACCCACATCTCTTAAAGAGTTGCGTTTGAAACTAATATTCACATAAGGAGTAATTTTTGTAAAAGCCAAATCATTGTCGTAATGCGAACGACTGGCCGTAATTCCAGCCCGATATCTGTATACACTGCTTTTTTGTGGTAGGTGTTCATAGGCAAACCCAAAACCACCGGTTAATGTATTGCTTTTAAAACCATATACGGGTGTCGCCGAAAAGAGCCATTTTTTCTTAAATAAGGCCTGATTATATATCGTAGGACCAAAAAGTAAGCCATCGTAAAAGTTGTAACCTACAAATGGTTTGTAAAATACCTGGTTGTAGTAAGGATCTTCAATATCCCTGAAGAAAGTAAACTTTAAAGGTCTGTTCAATAGTTTTTTATCCAGTTTTTTCCAATTATCCCTTAAGTTGGCCTCAGGATATAAATATTCATAGTTCAAACTTAAACGGTCGATACCAGCTTTTGAAACTGTAAAGGTGCTGTCATTTTCAATGGGATCAATCCAACGCTTAAATTCAATATCTTTTTTATTGACCCCATACAAGGTGATGGGAGCACTGAAATTACTTTTATTCTGAATGGTTACCTTAACTGAATCTTTTTCCTCACTTATCTTTTTAATCGTGTAATTTATTTTGTTGTTGGTTTTAAGGTAATCTTCAAAGAACCAATCGAGATTTCTATTCGTTTTTGACAACAGAATGTTGTTAAAATCTTCAGTCTTAGACATTTTTAAAATGTTCTCTGCGTAAAATTCTTTAAGACTACTTTTTACAATATCATCATTTAAGTAGGCATCGAGATACCTCAATCCAAGACCCGATTTATAACGATTTACAAGTTTTAAATTAAAATTTGACAAAGAGTCCGACGCTGTATTTAAGGACTGATCAAGTTCTTTTCTTACAGAGAACTGGTAGACAAAAGGATATTTTCCATTAAATTCCAGTTTGGCAATATTATACCGTCGGATGCCCCATTTTTTTGAGATATTTCCAATTGCTTTTACTTCCGGATAATAGGTTTGCACATAGGCCATCATCAGGTATATTTGGATTCCCTCAGCCAGCCAGGCATCTTCCCGCTTATTGGTGAGCACTGTATTTGAGATGTATTGATTTGAAATGGCTTTAAACATTTTAATATCCCATTCGAATATATTAGAAAATGGATTAAAAAATTTAGGCAATTGATTAAATCCATAAACCGGATGCTTCTGATAGGTTGTATAACTGATAAGCATTTTCGGATGTGGGTATGTTCCCAGGTGTTCCTCAATAAAATTGAGCTGACGCTGCAGCACATCTTCTTTTATATTTTCTATCAGATTTTTACCCTTGACATTCGAAACAATTTTTGTCTCCTTCAATTGATAGGTAGAGAAATCATTATTCACCTGAATACTAAGCTCTACATCTAATTGATCTTTTCCAGTGAGTTTATACAACACATAATCGTCCTTTATCTCCGCCTCCTGTGCTAAATCACTTTGCATTGAATAGCCCAAAGGAATGGCAAATTCTATGTCGAAATCTGTAGGTTGCATATAGTAGTCATCCATATTCAGATTGCTGAAAAGATGCCACTTTTCATCGAACACAGCCGGGGTCAAGTGCCAGAATCTTAGGTGATAAGCCAATGGATTCCGACCATACCTGGTAAACCTGTCACTTGGAATTTTTAATTCATATTTTACCTTCATATTTATGGACTCACCAGGTGCCAAAGAATGCGGCAGAGCGACCTTTATAATATCGGAAGCATTCTCGAGCTCGCTAAAAAAAAGATCTTCTTCCTTGGCTTGAAGGCTATGTATAATAGAATAACCTCTGTCCTTGATTTTTGCAAAATGCAGACTTTTGTTGTAATCTTCAAGCAGTCTTTTGTTAAGGGGTGTTTTTTTATCGCGATATCCGTTCGCCCAATTCAAAAGGTATATCGTATCCATTGGTCTGTCAGAAGGATTGTAATAAGTAATTTCCTGATCGATGGAAATTCTATACTCAGATAAAACGACGGCCTTGATCGAGATTTGATTGTTTTGCGCATAAAAGAAGAACGGCATTAAAAGCAGTAATACCGGTATATACTTTTTATAAGACAAAATTTGAATATGATCTGTTTTTAGATACAAGGATTAAAAGTTCGGAGTCAATTGGTGCTTCTTGTAGAAGTTATTAATAATATCAATAACTTCATCAGTGGTATCTACAATGGTAAATAGGTCTAAATCAACCTCACTGACGTTTCCGTTTTTCTCCAGCATCACTTCTTTGATCCAATCCATTAATCCTGACCAAAAGCTCTTTCCGACCAAAACAATGGGGAATTTCCCAATTTTTTTCGTTTGAATTAAGGTAATGGCTTCAAAAAGTTCATCTAAGGTTCCAAATCCTCCTGGCATGGCTACAAACCCTTGTGCGTATTTTACAAACATTACTTTTCTAACGAAAAAATAATCAAACTCCAGACTTTTCCCTTTATCAATATAAGGATTGTCATGCTGTTCGAAAGGCAGGTCAATATTCAGTCCCACAGAAACACCACCACCGCGATGTGCACCTTTGTTTCCTGCTTCCATAATTCCTGGTCCACCACCGGTAATCACTCCATAACCATGTTGCGTTAAGTTAAAGGCCACTTGTTCTGCCAACTCGTAATATCTTTCACCAGGTTTGGTTCGGGCGGACCCAAAAACACTGACACAGGGTCCGATTCTACTTAGTTTTTCGTACCCGTCAACAAACTCACTCATGACCTTGAAAATGGCCCATGAATCATTTGTTTTTATTTCGTTCCAGGTTTTCTGCTTTAGTTTTTCCCTGATTTTTTTATTTTCATTCGGTGTCATATCAAATTTTTTTTACAATAGGTTCCTTGCGGAACTTATAAATTTAATTCTTTTTTTAAGAAACGTGCCGTATAACTTTGCTTATTCTGGCATATTTCTTCCGGCGTTCCGGTACATAATATTTTGCCACCTTTCATGCCTCCTTCTTTGCCGATATCAATAATATGGTCGCAAAGTTTGATCACGTCCAGGTTGTGTTCAATGATCAAAACCGTATTTCCTTTATCAGTTAAACGATTTAAAACCTTCATTAATATATTAATGTCTTCAAAATGCAGACCTGTGGTAGGTTCATCAAGAATATAAAAGGTGTTTCCGGTATCTCTTTTTGACAATTCAGCCGCCAGTTTGATTCGCTGTGCTTCACCCCCAGACAGAGTGGTAGACTGCTGACCCAGTGTGATATAGCCAAGTCCTACGTCTTCAATTGTTTTCAGTTTCAGGTATATTTTCGGAATATGTTCAAAGAATTTTACTGCCTCTTCAATGGTCATATTTAAAACATCGGAAATAGATTTTCCTTTATACCTTATTTCAAGTGTTTCTCGCGTGAATCTTTTTCCCTGACAAGTTTCGCATTCTACTTCTACATCCGGTAAAAAATTCATTTCGATTACCCTGACACCGCCTCCTTTGCAAGTTTCACATCGTCCGTCCTTTACGTTAAACGAAAACCTTCCTGGTTTGTAACCTCTTATTAAGGCCTCAGGGGTTTTGGCAAACAAACTTCTTATTTCGCCAAAGACGCCTGTATAAGTTGCCGGATTTGATCTGGGTGTTCTGCCAATAGCTGTCTGGTTAACGTCGATGACCTTATCAATATGTTCTAAACCACTGATTGATTTATAAGGTAATGGTTCTTTGACCGCCTTGTAAATATGCCTGTTCAGGATCGGATAAAGCGTTTCATTAATGAGTGATGACTTGCCACTTCCCGATACGCCGGTTACCCCAATGAGTTGTCCCAAAGGTACCGTAAGAGTCACGTTTTTCAGGTTGTTTCCTGTAGCCCCTTTTAATACGATCTCCTTTCCATTGCTTTTTCTTCGTTCCTCCGGGATTTCAAATGATTTTGATCCGTTCAGATAATCGGCAGTAAGGGTTTTACTTTGTAATAATTCTTTAGGGCTACCGATGCTAATGATCTCTCCTCCATGTTTTCCGGCTTCAGGGCCGATGTCGATCACATAGTCAGAAGCGACCATCATATCTTTATCGTGTTCAACGACAAGCACGGAATTTCCTAAATCTCGCAGTTTTTCTAAAGATTCAATCAGCTTGACATTATCTCTTTGGTGCAGTCCAATGCTTGGCTCATCAAGGATATACAATACACCTACCAGTTGAGAACCTATTTGTGTGGCCAATCGAATCCTCTGGGCTTCACCACCGGAAAGGGTCTTTGACCCACGGCTTAAGGCCAGATAATTCAATCCGACATCCAATAAAAATTGAATTCGTGTTCTCAGTTCTTTGATAATTTCTGATCCGATGATCAGTTGTTTTTCATTTAAAGTTGGTTCGAGCTCATCAAACCAGGCTGCCAAATGATCGATGTCCATACCCGACAAATCGGCAATCGATTGGTTGTTGATTTTAAAGTATAAGGCTTCTTTTTTAAGTCTTCCTCCATGACAAACATCACAATCAACTTCATCCATAAAGCCTTTGGCCCATCTTTTAATGGAACCTGATTGACTATCATTGTATTGATTTAAGATAAAATTGCTGATACCTTCAAAGTCAATTTCATATTTTCTGGCTACGCCCAGTTCTTTGGAGTTGATTTCCAATTTATCTTTTCCGCCATAAAGAATCAAGTTCATCGCCGCATCCGGTATGGCCTGAATAGGATCTGAAAGGCTGAATTTGAACTTTTCGGCGATATGACCTAATTGTTTAAAAATCCAGGATTTTTTTTCCTCCCCAAGTGGGGCCAAACCACCATTTTTAATCGAAACCTGATGATCAGGAATGATCTTATCCAAATTGATCTCATGCATTTTTCCCAAGCCATTACATTTACTGCAGGCGCCTTTCGGAGAATTAAATGAAAATGAATTGGGTTCTGGTTTAGGATATGAAATACCAGTCGTAGGACACATGAGATTTCTACTGAAATACCTCGGTTTACTGATGGTTCCATCATCTGTTTGTTGAACAATCATCAAGGTTTCATCACCGTGATACATGGCTGTTCTGATACTTTCCATCAGGCGTTTTTCGGAGGCCTTGTTAATAAGAAGTCGATCAATGACAATCTCAATGTCATGCGTTTTATAACGATCGAGTTTCATCCCTCTTTCAATTTCTTTGATTTCGCCGTCTACCCGCACGCGAACAAAACCTTGTTTTGAAATTTGCTGGAATAACTCACGGTAATGTCCTTTTCTAGATTTAATCACCGGTGCTAAAATCATGGCCTTTTGCTCTGAAAAATCCTTGCTGATCAGCTCGTGAATTTCCTCATCCGTGTAACTGACCATTTTCTCATCCGTATTATAAGAATAGGCAATACCAACTCTTGCATACAGCAGTCTTAAAAAATCATATACTTCTGTAATGGTTCCTACAGTGGACCTTGGACTCTTACTGGTTGTTTTTTGTTCTATGGCAATGACGGGCGACAGTCCTTCGATTTTATCAACATCCGGCCGTTCCAGTCCACCTAAGAACTGCCTGGCATAGGCAGAAAAAGTCTCGATATAACGTCTTTGACCTTCGGCATAAATGGTGTCAAACGCGAGTGAAGACTTACCGCTACCGCTTAAACCTGTAATTACAACGAGTTTTTCGCGCGGTATTCGAACATCGATATTCTTTAAATTGTGAACTCGTGCTCCAAGTACTTCTATAAATTCCTGCTTACTGCTCATATGATGGTCAAAAAAGAGCAAATTTAATTAATTGAAAGCAGTTTTAAATTATAGATGTATTGTAAATTTTATTTTTATAAATTGCATTAAAAAATAAGCTTGCATTTTATTCATTCCATTCGCCATTTTTTTGAGACCAGAGGTTTTGATGTATCCGCCAGATTTGCGGATAAATTAGGAATGCGCGCCACGAACGTACGGCTTTTTTTTATTTATATATCGTTTGTAACTGTAGGCCTGTCTTTTGGGATTTATCTTACTTTGGCGTTTCTGCTGAGGTTAAAGGATATGATCTACACAAAGAGGACTTCTGTTTTTGATTTGTAATCTTAAAATTTGATGCGTTGGCGTTTAAAAGTAGTTTTATAAAATCAAGATTCTATACAGCACTGAGCCTGTTGTTCTTGATTATTCTTATTGGTTCTATTGGTTTTGTTTATATAGCGGATTACGGATGGATCAATGCCTTGTACATGACGGTGATTACAATTTCAACCGTGGGTTTTAAAGAAGTAGAGCCCCTGGATGACGAATCTAAAATATTCACCATTTTTTTGATCATTACCAGTATTACCATCTTTGGCTATATCGTATCGGTGATCACAGATTATATAGCTAATAATAAATTTATTGAAGAACTAAAATTTAAGCAAGTGCAAAAGAAAATTCAACGTTTAGAAAATCACACCATCGTCTGTGGATTCGGACGAAATGGAAAACAGGCCATGGCAAAGCTTAAAAGTTATCAAAAAGGCTGTGTAATTGTAGAAAGTGACCCTGAGTTAATTGAAGAGATTGAATTGGCAGGAGATATGTTTTATATAAGAGGGGATGCCACCAATGACGAGGTGTTGCTTTCTGCCGGTATAGAACGAGCTTCCAGTTTAATTACCACTTTGCCATCCGATGCTGATAATTTATATGTAGTACTGTCTGCAAGACAACTCAATGGAGAGTGTACCATCGTAAGCAGGGCCTCAATTGATACCTCGTATAAAAAATTAAAGGTAGCGGGGGCAGATAATGTGATTATGCCCGACAAGATTGGTGGAGCACATATGGCTTCACTGGTCGTTACACCAGATATCATAGAATTTATAGATCGCTTATCTATAGAAGGAGAAAGTTCTTCTAATATTGAGGAACTGGTTATTGAAAACTTGCCAAGTGAATACAGGAATAAGTCAATATTGGATCTTGATCTGAGAAAAAGAACGGGTTGTACCGTCATAGGATTTAAAACACCGGGGAAAGAATATGTGATCAACCCGGATGCTTCGACAAAGCTGGTTCCAAAATCCAAGCTGATCGTCATTGGAAATCCGGAAGAAATTCAAAAGCTGAATAAACTGTTTTAAACCTTCATTTTGAGAAAAATTGTTATCACAGGTAGTAATGGATTGCTGGGGCAAAAGCTTGTAAAATTGTTTTTAAGCAAACCGGAGTATCAGATCCATGCCTTGTCGAGAGGTGAAAACAGACTTCATAATAAAAAAGGATATACCTATTATAGTATAGATTTATTAAACAGGGAGGCGCTGCTGCATACCTTAGGTCAAATTCAACCGGAAATAATTATCCATACCGCAGCTATGACAAATGTGGATGCCTGTGAGCAGCAACAGGGTGAGTGCGATGCCATGAATATTGAAGTCGTTTCGAACATCCTGGCCTTTTGTAAGAACCGTAATATTTACCTGCTGCATTTATCAACTGATTTTATTTTTGACGGTACCAAAGGAACCTTCTATAATGAATCAGACCTCGCATGCCCCGTAAATCATTATGGTTGGTCTAAATTGAAGTCAGAGCAATTGATAGAAGAGGCAAAAATCGACGCTGCCATCTTGCGAACAATCCTGGTATATGGTCTTGTTGATCAAAATGACAGAAGTAATATTGTGCTTTGGGTTAAAAATTCTCTTGAAAATAAGAAAGATATTCATGTAGTGACGGATCAATTGAGGATGCCTACCTATGCAGAAGATTTGGCTTTTGCATGCTGGCTTGCCGTTGAAGCACGGGCCAAAGGTGTATTTAATGTGTCAAGCAATGAGCTGATGAGTATCTATGAAATTGCACTGAGTATTGCGGATGCTTTTGGTCTGGATAAAAAACTGATACACCCTGTGGAGACAAATGAATTAAATCTGCCTGCAGCCCGTCCGTTGAGCACTGGATTTGATCTTAATAAGTCTGTTGCCGAAATTAATTTACCTTCTTATTCTTTTACGGAAAGACTACAAGTTTTTAAGAGTCAGTTAGATAGGATTTAGGCTCTCTCCATAGTCCTTAAAATATTACAATTGTTAATAAGTTTGATCTGATTTTTGTTTTCTGTTACTAAGATTTGTTTTACATTTGCAGTCCCATTTTTTGTGGGAATGTTCATTGTGAAAAACTGATAGTAAAGAAAGGTAAATAAAGTTTATATTTTATTTGCGGATTAAGTAAAAGGGTCGTAAATTTGCATTCCCTTTTTTTTATGACTACTACCTAGTAGTGGGCAACTTTCTTGCGGCCGATTTGAGCCATTTTAAACAGATAAAAAAATATTTAATTTTTTATTTGGTGGAAAGGAAAAAAGGTTTTAGTTTTGCACCCGCTTTCAGGGAGTAGATTGATTTGAGGAGTAGGGAAGAGAGCGAGAGAAAGAATTTTAGTTCATTGAA
>NZ_JBPCUJ010000082.1:0-3817 GCF_051011215.1 Lutimonas sp. | reverse complement strand
GTATTATTTTATCCTGAGCAACAGATATACCTATTGTCCCGAATAAAATCAGAAGAGTCAGTAAATAATTTTTCATGTATTGCATAATTTAAGTCTGGTTATTTGTAAGAATTATTCTTAATTAATGATTCGCCATTGAACGTCTAAACCGGTCAATAGAAAGTCTTTGAAATTAATGAATTTATGTCATTTCCCAAAATATAATATCGATTAACATCTTCAGTGGTCAAAGAACTCTTTTTAGGTTGTTTAATAATTTGGATTATGTAAATAAAACCAATTTCTCTAAAAAGGCAGTTCTTTAATCACCCTGTTTTTTCTGATTATTACGGTGCTGTCCGCTTTTTTTCTCGATCGTTTTTTGGTGGAAAATAAATGCTTGTATTTTGCCTTTGTAACTTTAAAGTCCATGTCTTCTTCAGTACCTTTTAAATCTATTCCTGCTTTAAATGGCATGGGTGATTTTAATATAGAAACATGATAGTCATAAGTCAGGTCCAAATTATGTTGCCCTCCTATGGCGACCTTGTACCTGTCAACAGTCACGATTGAGGGAAAAATTTCTATCTGTTTGTCTTTAAAAATCATGGCGAATTCTAAAGTATCAATGGTGTTTTTCTCTTTGTTTTTGAAAAATAACATCTTTGCCATTTTTTCAAACGTCTTACCGTTCAAAACAACAAGATTTGTGCCTGAAACTCTGGCAATGGCATCCACAGAGGATGCGTTCATTTCGAGGTTTTTATCAATTTTAGTATTTCCTTTCATTCTGGCATCGACTTTTCCTTCAAAAGAATCCACCATAGGAAGTAAGGTATCCAGCACCGGTAAAAGCTCCGTCAGTTTTGATAGATCAATATCAAATATTTTAAAATCAAAATCTAGAGAAGCGACTCCAGGTTTTTTCGATGTGTAAGCAGCAGACGTGGTCATTTTGGCTGCCATTGTGGTCATTTGCAAATTGGCCAAATCGATTTTTTGATCTTTTAAAGTGATGATACCTTGAACATCATCAATAATAAATCTCTTATACTTTAATTGTTTGAAGCTGCTTCTGAGGCTAAGATCCAACTTTTCCGGCACTACAAATGACCTGGGTTGTTCCACTGCTTCTGGTCCCTGTGAGCCTTCATCTTCGGCGATAACCTCTTCAGCTTCTACTTCAATGCTTCTTTCTCCTTCATTAATAGCTTGAATAAATTCGTTAAAGTCGACCAGTTTTGAATTGATCTGTAATTCTCCTTTAAACATTTTGTCATCAAAAAAGGCATCACCTATATTATATACTTTACCTGTTGCCTCAATATCTGAATTTCCAATTTCTAATTTCGTATGATCCAGGCTGATGACGCCGGGAACGAATGTGATTTTTGTCTCGGGCATTTTTATTAGGAGCGGAAAACTGGGTGTAAAAGCGTATAATTTATCAAACGATATTTGACCTTCAATAGGCCAGTTACTTCCGGTTTTGGTAGAGGTTAAATCATAGGCTCCTTTGGTAATCGCAATAAATCGACCTTTAGATTTTATACCGGTTGAATCAATTTGGAATTTAGAAGTGACAGTTGGTATTTTTTTATTCGATTCACTGGGATCAATACTCACATTTGCATTGACAAATTTCATTTTAGCAATAAGCGAGTCTCCTAAAGTCAGATTGCCATTGTCGATTAAAATAGTGGCTTTCATTACAGCTATCTGAGAGCTGTCTTTTAAAGGAGTTGTTGCAAATTTAATGTCTAATTGGTCAAGATTTCCTTTAGATTCCTTGCCATCTTCAAAAATCAGATTTTGAATGAGAATCTTTCCACCTACAACTTTAGATGCCTGTTTTGTGAGTAGGGTACTGTTCTGGTCCTGCTCAATATGGATATCCGCCTTGTCCAGAATAAATTTGAGGCTATCGGTTTCACTTTGAAATACAACTTGATTCATGTTCAAAGTACCCAGTGCCTGAATTTTTCCATAGTCTTCGTTTCGAATATCAACAACATTGAATTGTGAACTAATATTAAGAGACCCGTTTCCCTCTAAGTTGATATTCTTTTTAAAGGGAAGACTTTGTCTCAATGCTGCCAGATCAACTTTTCCATCGGCTTTGATATCGAGGTCAGCATAGTCAAATAAATTTTTACCTTTTCCAGAAATATTGATCTCTGTTCCAACGCCCTTGACCGAAATATTTTTAATATCAAAATGCGACCCTGTATTGATTTGAGGAGAAATATAAGCTTGAATGTCTGCTTCCAGAAGATCTATTTTATTGGGTAAGTTTTTATATGAAACGGTACCGTTATTGATTTTAAAATTGGCATTGATAGCGGGAATACTGCCTTTTGAATAGATACCATCGATGTCTGCAATAATTAAAACATCTCCGGATGCGGTGTAGTTATCAGTTTTGTCAAAGACAGTTTCCGGCACCAGATCAATAAGAGTATTCAGGGTAGGGACTTCTAATTCCAAACGCAAATCAACATCAATTTGTTTTTGTTCTCGATCAGGAGTTAAAGAACCTTCGGAAATAAATTCAATATCGTTGATGCCAACTTTTGCATTTTTTAAATCAATCACTTTTGTTTTTCGATTTACATGAAAGTCGGTATCAAGCTCTAAGCTCAATTCATCTGTGTAGGTGTTTCCCTTTTTTCTGAAAATCAAATTGTCGCTTTGGGTCTGTAGATTTAAAGCAATATCTTTTTCATTGTATTCAGCCGAAAGATCCATGTCAAAACCCTGAAGGCTTAAGAAATTTTCACTGTAACGATCGTCGAAAATTAAATTTCCATTATGAACTGATATTTCTTCGAGGTTGATATTGGCATTAAACTTTTCCTTATTTGAATCTGATTCAACAACGCTGTCTTTCTCTTTACTTTCTTTCAGAATATCCCAATTCACCTCACCTTTTTCAGACACGAATGCGTAGATATTGGGGTTGTGAAAGGAGAATTTTGTTACGTTTATATTATTCGCCAGAAAGGCAATGGGATTGACGCTCACCACGCCGTATTTAAAACTAATTAAAGTATCATTTGCAGATGCGATGTTAGCGCTCAAACTGTCGTTTTGAGTTAAAATATACCCCTTTTTTAACTCAAGTTTAAAATTGGGGAAGGTCTTAAAAAAAGTAAGCTCGATGGCTTCAATGGAAAGCTCCGCCTTTAGGTTTTTGTTTACTGCCTCAACTACTTTTGGCGTGATTTTTTCTGGTGTTAATACAAATTGAAAGACTGCTCCGATTATCAAAGCAATCACTAATATAAGACCCATGAGGGATATCCCTATTGTTTTTAAAATTTTTAAAGGTCTTTGCTTCATGTCAGGTGTGCATTTTTCTGATTAGTCAATTCAAAAAAGTATTCTCTAAAATACGAAATAATTGTTTGATAAAGAAAAAAGGTGCTTGGGACAATTATAACAACCGTTGGTCCTAGTTCACTGGGATGTGTTCACCGAAAACTTTATTTTCAATTTTTTAAATTGAATACGTTATTTAAATCATTAAAAAATTTTACTACATGAAAACAGTTGTCATCACAGGAGCTAATAGAGGAATTGGACTTGATACAACCTTGGCTTTTGCCAGGGCAGGATACAGAGTCTATGCAACAATGAGAAATACAGAAGGAGCAATTGCTTTGAAAGAAACTGTTGAAGTAGAATCACTTCATGTTTCGCTCCATCAAATGGATGTCGATAATGATCAATCCGTTGTGGATTGTTTGAACATCATTCAAGATGACTGCGGAGCCATTGATATAATCATTAATAATGCAGGGATTGAACGTCATGGAGCCATAGAAGAAATGGACCT